>NZ_JABZSJ010000005.1:0-65526 GCF_015262605.1 Prevotella aurantiaca
TTTCCAAATCAACACATTTCATGCGGTGTGGCAAATTCATAGCGTAAAATCCTTCAACCTTTTCTTTGCCACAGAATAAGTCCACATCAAAAAACTGTATGTCTTCCGTTAATGTTTCTAACACTTCTTTTAATCGTTGGCTTACTAATTCGGGACCTGCTGATTCTAATAAAACTGCCGACTTTATTTTTTTTAGGTTCGAACTTTTAGGGATATCGTAAAACAAAGGTAGTTCTTCGTTGGGTAGCAACTCTCCTTTGAAAAATTCTTTGTAATCTAAAGAAATATCATTTTCGTAAACCACCCACCCAATCGTATTCGTTGTTGGTGTTAAGATATAGCCATTCATAATTTTTATATTATCTACTTTTTCAGAAAATAGTCCTCTTTCAAAGAACTTTGAATTAAAGGCATCATTAGCATTTATCTACAAAATAGATTTCAGCCAATCGTACACCTTTCTTGCAAATTTTGAGGTTTCAATGTCTTTTGGAAGTACCAAAGTTATTCGATTGGAATCTGACGAATTGTTACTATTGAATATAAGTAAAAAAGGACCTTCGCCAGAATCTCTATAGGTATAAAATCCCTTTTCATCTATAAGTTCAAACATCATTTTATTTTTAGCTACGTATATATCCGTTGTCTCGTCTTCATTGTCAACAACAATATAAGGTTTATCCCATAATGAAAAAGATTTCTTTATCTCTTGGATAAACTCCTCTTGCTTTTTCTGTGTATATAAAACGTAGTCAATACCTGTAATCATAACTCATTTTTTATATGGGTATTCTTTCAGATGAAAGAAATATCTGGTTCAGATATATATCCAAAAGTTGTTCTACATATTCTCTAATTTTTCTTTAGGTTTTATATTATACGCCAATTCTGCTGGCATAATTTAAACTACAAATATATTACTTATTTTTCAAACAAATGTTTTTATCTTGTTCTTTTTGTATTGTGATATTTCAAATGTATATTTTTGGCGCAACAAAAAAAGCGAAACGCTATGCGCGGCGTTTCGCTTATTTAATTTTTTGGCTACAATTTTACATTTCAACAATTATTTGTCTATGCAGTTGTTTTGTAGCTTTTTTCGTATCAGACAATTAGTAGTTCTCTGCCTTTACTTGGAAGAAACTCTGTGGATGAGCACAAACTGGGCATACTTCAGGAGCTTGTTTGCCTACAACGATATGGCCACACTGACGGCATTGCCAAATAGCTGAACCATCTTTAGAGAAAACTACCTTATCTTCGATGTTCTTTAACAACTTGCGATAGCGCTCTTCGTGCTTCTTTTCGATAGCGCCAACTGTACGGAACTTAACAGCCAACTCTGGGAAACCTTCTTCCATCGCATCTTTTGCCATTGCATCGTACATATCTGTCCATTCGTAGTTTTCGCCATCAGCAGCATCTTTCAAGTTTTCTTCTGTACTTGGAATACCTGCATTGTGCAATAACTTGAACCATATCTTAGCGTGCATGCGTTCGTTAATAGCAGTTTCTTCAAAAAGAGCAGCAATTTGCTCGTAACCATCCTTACGTGCCTGACCAGCATAATAGTCATACTTCATGCGTGCTTGACTTTCTCCTGCAAATGCTGTTTGCAAGTTTTTCTCGGTTTTGGTACCTTTGAGAGCTGCTCCATTGAATTCTTTAAACTTATCAGCCTTAACATGGCAAACTGGGCACTCAGCTGGTGCTTCTGTTCCTTCGTGCATGTATCCACATACAGTGCAAATAAATGTCTTCTTCATAATGTTCTTGTTTTTATATTAAATGTTTCTTTGTTCGCTGGGCAACGTGGTTGATCCTAAATATCTTTGTTGCGCTTTCTAATGTTTCCATTTCTCGGAAAGATTGAAAAAAAGACGCGTTTTGTTGATTTTTTGCCCTTATCCAATTTTTATTTTCTATATTGGAATATATCCAATAGTTTCTTGTTCGTATTGCAAAATTACAAAATATATATTGTAACAGGTAACAATTTACCATTCTTTTTCGTCAAACTGCTATGTTTAGACAGTGGCTAAATAAGATATAAACAGGAACTTATACTCTGCGGTAATTTATTAAACAGAATAAAAGATGTATTATGATGGAGGGATTAGGAAGTATAGAATTGCACACTTAACACATTATTTGTGCAATTTTAAGAGGAAAGAGTGGTGCAAAGGCGACGACGTTAGGAAGTTTTTTAGTAACTTTGTCGGCAAGAAACTAAGATAAGAAAAAACAATGGAGAAACTAATAGTAAACAACTACGAAGAGTTGGCAAGTTATTTGGGCAAGAAACTCGGTGAAAGCGAATGGTTGGAAGTTAATCAAGAGCGCATTAACCTTTTTGCCGATGCTACTTTGGACCATCAGTGGATTCACGTTGATGCAGAAAGAGCAGCTAAAGAAAGTGCTTATAAAACCACTATTGCACACGGATATCTTACTCTTTCTCTGCTGCCACACATGTGGAATGAGATTATTGAGGTGAATAATCTAAAGATGATGGTGAACTATGGCATGGATAAAATGCGCTTCGGACAACCTGTTCTTGTTGGTTCACGCATTCGTTTGGTAGCTGCGTTGGAAAGTATTGAAAACCTAAGAGGCATCTGCAAGGCTGGCATTAAGTTCCAAATTGAAATTGAAGGTCAGCGCAAACCTGCTTTGGAAGGTATTGCTACTTTCTTGTATTACTTTGTATAACTTGGGAACTTCGTTCCGAAGAAAGTATCTTCTCATACATAATAAAGTTCAAACTTACTGAAAAAAGTGGGCATTTGACTGAACGAATATATTTTCTTTTCGGTGGAAAGATAGTCTGCAAAGACGATAAACAAAAAACTTCGATGAACCAAATAATTGGTTTATCGAAGTTTTTTCGTTAGTTTAGAATTGTGATTTTTACAGATTTAGCAAATCCTGACCAGTAAAAACATCGACCTTTACGCCAATCTTGCCTTCCAAATCTGTGGTATTGATGCCTGGAAAACATTTGGGTTTTCTTGGTCAAGACTTCAAAATGGTCATCAATTTGTAACGAATAAGTCTCTTCATCTGAAACACTAAAGAATTTCACCAAATTCTATTTCATTTTCAAATGATATATAAATAATCTTCTTAAAATCTTTAGATAGAAAATAATGATGTTGAGGTATTTCATCAATTATAAAGGGGATAACCTTTACTAAATCTTTTAAATAGAACTCATATCCTACCTCCGTCAAGCTATCTCCAATATAAATTATCTCATCTTCTTTAGAAAATATCTTCTCTTCGATTAACTTCTGAATAAAATTAACGACATCAAAAGACACATTCCCTTGGTCGGATTTTACTAATTTATTATTGTGTAAGCTACTAAAATCAATTCGTGATCTAATAAAAGGGAAGTGCTTACTCAGGTTTTCCATGTAGTAAGAAAGGTTTGAAATAACCGTATAATTGATGTTCTGCTCTTCTACATTTTTTATTAAGAGATTATCATAAAAGTTATTCATGAATCAAAGAATTTATTATTTACACATATACCTGGTATCAAACGTGTCCGTAGAAGGCGGCGAAATCAGTATCCTATAGCTCAGCCTTGTTTTGACCACACTCTAAAATCAGGACGACAATACCCTTCTATTAGGTCCATTATCTCATTTAAGAATTCGCTACAATCTTGATTGTCTTCTGATATTTTGCTGAAAAATGATACAACCTCCTTCTTGCTCATTCCTGTTTCTTTATAAGAAGACAATATTTTCTTATATTTCAAATAAAAATCTAATGGTAGATTTTCGACATTTTCATATTTAGCTTGCCAATCTTTAATGTCTGATATAATTAAAAGAGCATCTTTTTCATCAATCTTGAACATACGGGAATGAATTAACTTTGTGAATCATTAATGCTTTTTGGTTATCTCTACCAGTGTCTTTTGCCTTGCAGAATCTAAAACTTATCTCTGAATGATGACAATACAAGAATAGTGAAAGACTACTCCTTAAACTTTAATAGCAATTCCTCTTTTGAGCAATCATAGGGCGGTTTCCATATCTTTACATCTTGCTCTATGATTTCATCATACGCTTCATTAGACAATTGCTTTTCCATTTCTATCTGAAGAATGTATCTTATCCGAGCTAATTGGTCTAAAGTCTTATTCTCTCTAAAACCTAATAACAGAGCTAAAGCCGTCTCTTCTTTCTCATAGAAGCCAGATGCAATCTTATCAATATAACCTATTGTGGAATTAAGAATATTAAATATCTCTTTATATTCTTGCTGACTTAATACTAAGTTACTCATTGCTTATAACGTTATACAAACTTCGTTGTTTCAGGATCTAATTCAAAGTTATCTTTAACTTTATTATTGCTGTTCCGTAAACTTCAAATCGATGCGATTGATTTATGTACGTTGTCCATCAATAGACAACACGAATTGCATTTTTGAGAAGTAAGTCCAGCCTTTCAGACTATCAGTTTTCGGCAATTTGAACACAATATTTGCGATATCAAAACTTTTACCGAACAGCAATAAATCCGTTAATATTACGCCTTCCCCTCTAATATTTGCTGTGCAAGTTGCACTTGTTCGGGAGTAGGTTCGGGTATTCCCTTCAATGGATAAGGCATGTTAAGGTTTTCCCATTTGTAGATTCCAAGCGTATGATAAGGTAGTACTTCTATCTTCTCAACGTTGTTTAATGAAGCAATAAACTCGCGTAAACGCAGCAAATACGCTTCTTTATCTGTAATGGTAGGCACAAGGACGTGTCTTATCCAGATGGGTTTTCCAATTTCAGATAGATAGCGAACGCAGTCAAGAATATTTTCGTTGGGCCAACCTGTAAGTTTTTTATGTTCGTCAGAATCTATGTGCTTAATATCGAAAAGGAGTAAGTCGGTGTACTTCATCAGTTCTTCGAACTTCTCAAAGAACACTCCCGTACGATGGAAAGGTTGTGCCGACGTATCGAGACAGGTATTGATGCCCTGCTCTTTTGCTTTGCGGAAGAACTCAATGAGGAAGTCTATTTGCAATAAAGCTTCTCCCCCACTCACGGTAATACCACCTTTTGCACCCCAATAACTTTTAAAACGGATTGCCTTTGCCAGTAGTTCGTCGGCAGTTACCAATTCTTCGGAATGGGTATCCCACGTGTCTGGGTTATGACAATACTGGCAACGCATAGCGCAACCTTTAAGGAAAACGATGAAACGAATACCTGGTCCGTCTACCGAACCGAACGATTCGATAGAATGTACCCTTGCGAGTTTCTTGCCATCGGCACGTTCTGTATTCTCTGTATTGTATTCAATTGTGGGTATTTGTTCTTCCATAATGTTCTTTTTACGTTCTTCTAAAACTGCGTTATCCTCGCAATGTCAATGCCAACATAAGTTATACATTGCTCATTTGACTTACAGAAACGCTCTTTCAATTACACGTTTCGTACTTCGTATCAATTATTCCTCACGAAGTCGAGACAACTTTTATGTAAAAAAATAATTGGGCCAAACCTGTCAGCCCAATTATTTTTTCGGTCATATATATTATATATATAATGTGTATCGCTTACATCTTGCCGTGTGCCTGACGTGCAATAACGTCTTCTTGCTGCTCGCGAGTAAGGTCAATGAACTTAACTGCGTAACCGCTGACACGGATAGTGAAGTTTGCATATTCCTCTTTTTCTGGGTGTTCCATAGCATCGAGGAGCTTTTCAACACCGAATACGTTTACGTTCAAGTGGTGTGCGCCACGGCTGAAGTAACCGTCCATTACACCAACGAGCGTATTTGTACGTTCTTCTTCGTCCTTGCCCAATGTGCTTGGAGCAATAGTTTGTGTATTTGAAATACCGTCGAGTGCGTATTCGTAAGGAAGTTTTGCAACTGAGTTCAACGAAGCCAACAATCCGTTCTGCTCTGCACCGTAAGATGGATTAGCACCTGGAGCCAATGGAGCACCTGAAGGACGACCATCTGGCATAGCTGGTGTATACTTACCATATACTACGTTTGAAGTAATGGTCAAGATACTTGTTGTTGGTTCAGAGTTACGATATGTGTGGTGCTTTCTAATCATTGTCATGAAGGTCTTGAGCAACCAAACAGCTATTTCGTCTGCTCTTTCATCGTCGTTACCGTAGCGTGGGAATTCACCTTCAGTCTCGAAATCAAGTGGGAAGCCTGTTTCGTCGCGAACAATCTTAACCTTTGCGTACTTAATAGCACAGATAGAGTCTACCACGTGGCTGAATCCTGCAATACCAGTAGCAAATGTACGACGTACATCGGTATCGATAAGAGCAAGTTCTGCTGCCTCATAGAAATACTTATCGTGCATGTAGTGGATAAGGTTCAAGGTGTTTACGTAGATGCCTGCAAGCCATTCCATCATATCCATAAACTTAGGCATGAACTCTTCATAGGTAACTATGTCGCCTTCGATAGGACGAAGTGCAGGGCCACATTGCTCACGAGTCTTGTGGTCAATACCACCGCTGATAGCGTAAGTCAAGCACTTTGCAAGGTTAGCACGAGCACCGAAGAACTGCATTTCCTTACCTGTTTGAGTAGCAGATACGCAGCAGCAGATTGAATAATCGTCCCCCCAAACTGGACGCATAACCTCGTCGTTCTCGTATTGGATAGAGCTTGTCTTAACAGAAATCTTTGCAGCGTACTTCTTAAAGCCCTCTGGAAGAGCTGGAGAATAAAGTACTGTAAGGTTAGGCTCTGGAGATGGGCCCATGTTTTCCAATGTATGGAGGAAACGGAAGTCGTTCTTTGTTACCATGTGGCGGCCGTCCATGCCAAGACCAGCTACTTCAAGAGTTGCCCAAACAGGGTCTCCAGAGAAGAGTTGGTTGTATGATGGGATACGAGCGAACTTCACCATGCGGAACTTCATAACGATATGGTCGATCAATTCCTGTGCTTCAGCTTCGGTCAATGTACCTTCTTCGAAGTCACGATTGATATAAATATCGAGGAAAGTAGATATACGTCCAACTGACATAGCAGCTCCGTTCTGTGTCTTAATAGCTGAAAGGTAGCCAAAGTAGAGCCACTGTACAGCCTCACGAGCGTTCTTTGCTGGGTTAGAAATGTCGTAACCATAAATCTTCGCCATTTCTTTCATCTCGTACAATGCCTTGATTTGCATTGAAATTTCCTCGCGTAGACGGATAATATCGTCTACCATAACACCGTCGCCACAGTTTCTTAGGTCCTTTTGCTTCTCTTCTATCAAGAAGTCAACACCATAAAGAGCCACACGACGATAGTCGCCTACGATACGACCACGGCCGTATGTATCAGGAAGACCAGTCAAAATGTGGTTATGACGTACGATTTTCATCTCGTCAGTATATGCGTCGAATACACCTTCGTTGTGTGTCTTGCAATATTTTGTGAAGATTTCGTGGAGCTTTTCAGAAGGTTGGTAACCGTAAGTAGTACAAGCCTGCTCTGCCATCTTAATACCACCGTAAGGCATGAAGGCACGTTTTAGAGGCTTATCGGTCTGCAAACCTACTACCTTTTCAAGGTTTTTCAAGCTTTCATCGATATATCCTGGGCCGTAAGCAGTAGCGCTTGACACGATTTCGGTCTCCATATCAAGAACACCACCCTTTGCGCGTTCTTCCTTTTGGAGTTCTTTCAGTCTACCCCATAGCTTGTTTGTTGCTTCTGTTGGCTCTGCAAGGAATTCCTCGTCGCCATCGTAGCCTTTGTAATTAGCCTGGATAAACTCGCGCATATTAACTTCGTCAAGCCACTTAGTGCCTGAGAAACCTCTCCATTCTTCTCTCATAATAGTATTGTAATTTAGTAAATTATCGAACCAAAATGCCTCGAAAGGCTCTTCAATTCATTATCAATTCTCTATTTTTGTGGTGCAAAGGTAGGTTTTTTCCATATTTATTACAATACTTACAAATCGGTATTTTGCGATGCACATGTTTTGCGAGATGTGCAAAAATGGGCATTTTGGGGTATTTACATACCTACTTTTAGGTATTAAAGCGTTATTTTGCCACTCTATTTGCTATCTTTAGATGGCAAAATAGAGGTTTTATTGCAAGACCGATGCCCATTTATAGGTATCTAATCGGATTGTTTCTTTATTCCTTTTTTCTACTGTTTAAGGCGGAATATTGCAACATTTGCCTCGCATAAGTTACGGTTTGAAAGTACTGTTTTAATGCTTTCGCACATCTATTTCCTTTCGTCTTATATATATAATAAGGTGTAACCCCACCCTATTGTGCCTCAAAAATGTGTTATAATGAGTTGTTTTGTTACACGATGTGCTACTGACTTGCAATTTATTTTCACACTATCGTATCACAAAAAAGTTTGGTTTATAGGTTTAAAACTCTTGATTTGCAAACTAAGAACATCTATTTCTGCAAGCGTTTCAACCTACTTTCAATTGTATTTTCGTACTCCTGCTTTAGTTCTTCAGTAAGAAACGAAGTTTGTATCAGCGTTTTCCATTTCGGAAGAGCCTTATTCATATTTGCTATTAGGCGCAATACCACCTTCTCTTTCAAACCTATTGTTGCTGCAAACTTTATGAAATCGACTAACTTTAGTTTTGTCTTCCGCCCGGAAAGTGTAAGTGCCAATTCCTCTTTATCCTTCGGATTAACGATTGCAACGTTCAAAAGGTCGTATGCTGGAGCCAGTTGATAACTATCGAAAGGTCTATATAAAGAAAAGTTTTTAAGGTGCATATCGTTGTTTCCTGTAACAAAACAGAAGAGCAACAACTGCATATAGTTTACAATAGCAAGCTTTGGCGTGTCGCAAAACTGCCCAATTGTTTTAGCTATCTGTTCGTACGAACTCTTATATTTATACTCCGTAGGGTGCAAAGTCAGCTGACACATATCTTCCATGTCTATCTTTTGCCCTTCGTTAGTACGATCTATACGTTTCGTTATGTATCCAAGCTCACCATCAGCTAGCCGTATAAGACTATGAGGAACTACGTTTATCTTTGCTACTTCGGCAAGCCGCATGGTTAAATCTTCGTTTTCGGGCAGTTGCGGATAGTCGTTTGTCTGCGGTTTAAAAATGTAGTCGCCCCACAATCCTACTATTGTTAGACGGTTAGTATCGTCGTGTTTATTAAGATTTAACGATAGTTTGGGTTGTACTCCCGTCAATGAAGTCTGCGCACGTACCACCTTTTCAGCCAGCATATCAAGGTCTTCGTGTTGATATTCAAGCACTGGCGCATCTTGTACACCAAAGAATTTCTTGGCACACTGCGGGTGAAAATCTTTCTGTTCGGCGGCTAACGGCTGATAACAATACAAGCATTTACACATGATTATTGTCCTCCTCCGAAGTTATTGCTACTACACTAACTGCTCCTATGCACTCTTTGCAGCAGAGCAACAGCAACGACATACGGTCTAAAACGCTGATGTCTGTGTTGCGAAGTACTACATCGAGCAGCCAACCTTCGGGTATTAGACCGTCGAAGAACGGAAATAGCACAGGACTAACGTAGGGTTCGACTTGCAAAGGAAGCGTCAGACTTATCGGTTGTGCCTCTTTCTTGGCAAGATACGTGCTGTCGTAGCAGAAACGATATTCGCCTCCGTCTTCGGTCAGTATGCCTGCAAGCACATCTTTTCGGTATATTTGCGCCTGTCTCATAACTTCTTGGTTGCGGTTAATTCGTAATTAAACAAGTCGAGAAGCTGGTTTACCTTGTCCATTCTTAGCGATGTCTTGCCCTGTTCTAAGCTGCGCACAAAGCACAAACCTACTCCCGACTTCATCGCCAGGTCCTCTTGTGTGAGTCCGTAGTCCTTCCGTAGCGCCTTAACTATAAGCGATAACTTGGTTTTCTCCATAACTAACATTATATCATATCGCATACAAAGTTATAAAGAAAAATCTGTTTTATATTGTTTCGCATATAAAATATACAAACATTTAACATTTTATATTCGTTCTAATGTAGTTTGATTGTTCGGCTATAGGTTTTCGTTGGCTGTATTAGGGTTGCAAGAAGACAATGTGGAAGTATTGGTTGGCGTGTTTATTTTGGTGTGTTCGACTCTTTTTAAACCATGCCTTTACATTGCTTTAACGGCATATTCTTACATCGTAAATTACTTTGAAATATCTTTACAGATATTGTTTCGATTTATATTTCGTAATTGACTGATAATCAACAACTACGATTTTGCATTGTAAACGAGGCTGTTTTGCATTGCAATATAGGCTCTTTTACGCGGTAAAATAGGCACTTTTGCAACGCAAAACAGGCGCTTTTGGAAAAAGGTTTTGGCGGTGTGATTTTCTGTAAAGATATTACATGTATTTCAAAGCAATGGAAGGTAAGTTTCGCAACTGTATCGTTCGGTTTGGGGAAGTAGTTTTTTCGGGACTCGAAGTGGTTGGTAATGTACGTGAGAAAGGGGGCTTGAGGAAATAAAAAAAAAGTGATTTTGCGCAATCGGGTTGCAACAAAAGCACTTGTTTTGGCTGTGTCTTGTGTGTTGATAGGTACTCGAAAAGTGAGCCTCAACGCTGTCGTACGTTTTAGAAAGGTAGTCCGATGGCAAGGTGGAAGGCCTGTGCATCTCGGAAATTGCGTATGTTGTATAGCTTGTTACGCCCTGTTTCGTATGGCACGTGTAAGCCTACGCCCCAGTCTAAGCGAAGCATAAAGAAACCTATATCGTAACGAACACCGAGTCCGGTACCGAACGCTAACTCTTTTAAAAAGTTGCCGAAGCGGAACTGAGAGCCTGGTCTGCTGGCGTCGTTGCGTAGCGTCCACACGTTACCAGCGTCGAGAAAGAGCGCTCCATAGAGGTTTCCTACAAGGTGAGGGCGGTATTCGAGGTTGGCTTGTACCTTTACTTCGCCCGTTTGTTCAATGTAAGAGCGTCCTTGAGAGGTAGACCGATAGGTTCCTGGACCTATCTCTCTGATGTTAAAAGCACGTATGCTGTTGGCGCCGCCGACAAAGAATTGTTCCGAATAAGGGGCTGTGGTACTGTTTCCGAAGGCCCATATTACACCTGCATTGGCGTGCGCTGCGATGGACGACTTGGTAGAAACGGTCCATATTTTGGTAAAGTTTGTTTCGAGTTTTACGAACTGTGCGAATGGATTTTTAAACATTGTCTTGCTGCGTTCGTTCCACTTTTTACCTGCAACCATGTAGCCTAAGGCGAGCAAGTTAGATGCTTCGCTCACGGTAGACCACCATCGTATGGGGTTAAGATAGCCTTTCGGACTTTGGTAAGTGTACTGGAATAGGGCCTTAGGTATGAACTGGTCGGCCATGGAAACCTCGAGATAAGGCACGCTATCAACAAGTGCTTTAAAGCGATCGGTTACCGAATGCATGTACTCATATGTGAGGGAGAGCGGTTTAAATACGAAAGCGCTGCGGTCGGTGGGTGCCCAACTGTAAGTGAGTTCGCCTGCCACAACGTGTCGTTTGAAGTATTGCGCTCGCTTAATGATGTTCACCGATGCACTCAAAGTGGTCATTGGTGTTTCAAAATAAACCTTATGCGGTTTCAGCGTAAGGGGTTTTCCTTCTGCAATTGCTGCCGCCTCAAGTCGTCGCAAGCGTTCGAGCAAAATGCGAGGAGGTGTTTTAAAAGGGTTAAGAAAGCGTGGGAACTGAAGGCTTGCTTCGGCTCCGTAGTTGTAATCGTTGATGCGTCCGGTTGTGGTGGTGGCGTCGCTGCGTTCTGTTGCCCATTCGTATGCGCCATGTAAACGCACGTTGAGCAGTTCGGCACCATGGAAAACGTTGCGCTTTGTCAAGCCGACAATAAGTTCGGGACCATATCTTCCTGTTGTTTTTCCACGTCCATAAGCCTCCACATAGAAGTCGTAGGGACGGTCGAAAGTAAGGTCGAACGTTACATCAAGCGTACTACAGGTATCTGTTTCATCGTGTGGCTTGTAGTTAAGACTGGACGATGAGAACAGACCAGTGGCGTTCAGGCGTTCCAAAGTCTCGGTGTGCTTGTTGTATTGGTATAGGTCGCCTGGTCTGAATTGCATATCGTTGGCGATTACTCTCGCACGCAATGGTGGTTTGCTATGGTTGAAGTTGAGCGTGAAACCGCGTTCTTCTCTTGTGTTTTCTAAATCCTCGAGGAAGTTTTTCTGAAGGTTTACGGTAATTTTACCAATGCGCCACCTGCGCAAAGCTGCATCTCCTACCGAGTCGGCAAGCTGCAAACGTGTCATCACCTTACCTCTAACGATGGTTGTATCGGCCAGATAGCTGGCGTCGTTGTTCTTGTAATAGAAGTAGCCATTGTTGCGAAAAAGGCTCGTTATGCGCTGACGCTCTTGCTCAAGAGTGGCTACGTCGAAGGGAACACCGCTCTTTACAATGGCATTAGAGCGTGCTGCCTCTATCAAACTATCTGCTTCAGGTGGGAAATTGACGTATTTCACGCTATCAATGGTCCACAAATGTCCCATGTTTACGGTGTACTTGAGCTTTATTTTCTTCTTATTCGACTGTGGAACAAGCTCGTGTGTTATCTTACCGTTGAAGTATCCACGTTTGCTTAATAGACTTTTGCCCACCGTTGCATGTAGTTCGGGCGACACAATAGATAAGGTAATGGGACGCGAACCAAAGGTTTTTGTTATCCATTTGCTAAACTTTGATGTATCGGGCGAGAAGGCATTCCATATCCATAAGCCCACTGGGAAAGGCGATTTAAACGACGGACTGCCAAAGAGAGAGCCATTTGGCTTTGTTGCCAGTACCACATCAAGCTCTTCTTGCACATTGTTGAAGTGCGTACTTTTCTTATAATTGGTGTATTCGGTAGACGTCATTCCCGTGTAAAGTTGCTCGCCATCGGGCAGCGCACTGGTGGTACTGCACGACGATACCATTGCCGTGAGCATCAGCAGCAAGGCAATGGCGGTGCAAAGCAGACTGCCTTGTTGGGCAGAACTGGCGCGGTGGGTATGCTTATTGTTTCTTTTCATTTACAAAATTAATTAAAGTATCGCGCTGTGGAGCCGGTTCTTTACTGCTCTTGAAGCGGAATATGTCTTTAAAATGCTGCAGCTTGCGGCGCCAAATAAAACCAACGCCAAACTCTCCTTGGTTTCCTTCGAGCCAATCGTAGGCCTCTCGCTCGTAGTAAAACTTCAAATACTTCGTCTCTTGCTTATTCAAACGATACTCTAACGAGAAGTTATCGAAGAACGCACCATTCTGTTCTGACATCTGAGAGCCTGTTGATACGCGTCCACCCATAATGATTCGGAGGCGATTATCCCATAAACGCTTCGAGAATTTAAAGGTATAATCGGTGTGAAGACTACCCGATACATCGGCAGTACTCTCCATATTGGCGCTTATATCTACGCCCATAGAGTTCAAAGCACGGCCCGTTATAGAGTTAACTTGGTTCTGTAAGAAGCCCATCAAAGCGTTATTCATGGCTCCATTGGCTGTAGCTGTAGTGGTACCGTCAAAGTACATGCCCGAAGCAAGCATTGTTACGGCAAGCTTCGACCGCTCTTCTACGCTCTTCGTGTTAAGTTTTCCCTGCATCTCTTGGTCTTCTGGAGCCTTTATTATAAACTCTACGCCAGGGTTAGGGAATCGTTTCGACAGACGCACTCCAGCCTCGAACTCTACCATTCTACCATTGCCCGAACCATCAGAAACGTTGGTTCGCACTGTCTCAGTAGCTGTAATGCTGAGCGTTGGTTCGGTAGGATTACCCGAAAACTCTACATAACTGCCTTCATGTATTTGGAAAGTGCGAAGCGGAATAATCGGTAACGAGTACTTCATCTTACCGTCACTTATGGTGTAACGACCTCTGAGGCGAGTTCCATTGGTGGGGTCGAAGTTCATATTGAGGCTACCTCCACCGACAATATCTACATAATTAGAGCGGTCTGGGCTCAGTGCGCAGAGCACATGGGCTTGGTTATCGACATCAATACGTAGCTTCATGTTCAGTCCTTGTATATCTGGACGCTTCACAACGATATCGGTTGTGTCATTCAGATTGGTGAAAGTAACGAGGTTTTCAAGTTCGTTATCGCTGACAAGCTGGGCATCGCGCATCACGTAAGTAACGTCGGTGCTACCTAAAATGTCTACTTTTCCTGTTAAGAGGAGCGACGACAGCGGTCCTTTCATCTCTCCATCGAAGTTTACAAACGCCTTTCCATAAAGTTCAGAACGTGAGTTTTCCTTCGCACTTACCACTTGGAAGTTGCGTGTTCGCATACGTATATCGGTGGTCATGCGGTCGAAATTGGAGAAGTCTAAGTAGCCTGCGATGTTTAAAGGAACGTTGTTGCTGGCGAAAACCTCAAAGTTTTCGAATTGCACTCGGCTATTTTGAATGAGCACAGGGTCGTTGGCAAAGCGCATTTCAATACCATAAGGCTCACTGAAAACATACGATGAGTCGAGGTAAATCTCACCATTTATGTCGAGATTCTTGAGTGGTCCTTTCATCGTTAGTGTGCCTTCGCCAGTGCCTCGCAAGCCTACAATGCGGTCAGGAACAAAGCCATTGACGTAGCTTAATGGGAATTTCTCCATCGTAAACTCGGCATCCAGCGCCCCCGTACCCTTGCTATCATAGATTCCTTCAAGCCTTCCTATCTCTACATCGTTCCTCATTATCACAGCATCAACGTAGTGTGTGCCGTCATCTTTAGGCGCATATACAAACTCTGCACCCACATCTCCCATGCTATTCAGCTCGTATACCATGTTCTTAATACCCATATCGCTGGATACGGTTATAGCTGAAGGAGTCTGAACGACGTGGAAGTCGCCGTCCAACTGACCTGAAATTCTTGGCGCAAACGGCAGTATCTTGAGCAATTGGTTCAGTTCGAACTTGTTCACAGATACTGTAAAGTTCTGCAAAGAGGTCTCGTCGGTATTGTCACTGTATAGGTGTATACCTGTTCCATCGTCTGCAAGCAACATCATTTCGGCCTTCATGCGCTTGTTACGACCTATATATATATAGTTATCTTCGTTCACTGTGAAGTCCTTATACCCTAATATTGCCTTTGCAGAAGTAAGCGAAAGGTTAATTCCTTGATCCTGCATTGCAGCCTGTGCAGATAGCGCAAGGGCTACCTTATCGTCCTTATCCATAACTGCGAGCGACGCATTCAGACCTCTATCGAATAGCGAACCCGACAAATAACCCTTATAAGGATAACTGTTATCAGGTCCATTCAGCACCTGAACATCGTAGCTTAGTCCAACGTCGTTGGTGGTAAGGTCTACTAAAAGCGAATCGACATGCACATCATCGTAGACGAGTGAATCGACAATAACATTTCCATTGAGTCCCTTTTCAGGCGAAGACGTAAGGTCGATGTTGGCTGTTTTGAAGACATAACCCTGCTGTTCGAGTAGCTTACTAAACAGATTTCCTTCGCCACTAACAAGCTTCAATCTTCCTGTAGGCAGCAATTTCTGCAACGCCATCTGGTCTATGCGCTTGTTTTCGATTTGCTTATTCAAGTTGTTAGCAATTCTTTGCCCTGCTTTTAGTACCTGTTGATAACTGCCATGCCAGTTCGTATTCAGTGTAAAATCGCCTCCTTCAATTACAGCACGGGTTGTATCAGCACGACTTAGTACGTCTATTCTAACATCACCAGGCGTGTATCGTTTGTTATCAGCCTTCACTTGCAAGTTACCAAGCATACCACGGACCATCAATTTGTCCGCCATGTCGGTGTCAAACTCTATGTTTAGCGCGCAGTTAGAGCTGAATGGCTTGTCGACAAGGCCTAATTGGTAAAGGTCGGCTTGCCGTATTAGACCGTTAGCACTACCGTTTACGCGTTTACCAGCCATGTTTGCGTGAATGTTTAAGTCGCCATCGAAGAGCGGAACCTCCTGTCCTCCTCTATCTTCGGTAAGCATTAGGTTGCCAAGATAGCCTTCTATATTATAATGGTTGGTCCGTTCTGAACGGAAAGCAAGATTGACTTGCGTTCCTAAAATATAGTTCTTGTCCATCATGCCCAACCCTTTTAAGTTGGCATAGGTAAGATCTCCCTTCACATGAGCGGCTGTTTTACCTCCACTAACGCTTGCCGTAATGTCCACATCACCCGATGCAAGACGCTGGACTCCATGTTTTCCTTCACTCGTAAGTATTAGATGGCGCAATGGTCCGCTCACATAATGACTGTTCTTCATATTCGAACGCACGTCGATATCTACCCATGTAGACACCACATAAGGGTCTTTCATCACGCCAATTTGCTTCAAATCAACACGGCGGAACCATCCTCGCAAGTGTCCATCTACCATTTTATCGCTTAGTTTGCCCTTGTAAGTGAAGTCGCCACCCAACATTCGGTTTGTACTTATAACGTGTATGTTGGCTGCTCCGCCCATCATTGCGATGTCGCCACTAATGCCATCGAGTACATAAGAGCCGAAACGGAACTGTCCGATATTGGCTTTCAAACGCAAAGACGACTTCGGATTAAGCACATCGGTGCCCTTTCCGTATGCTGATATGCTTCCAGTGAAGGGGTGAAGTCCGCTTTTCGGCATGAAATGCTGTAGCTGTAGGTTGGTAGCACGGGCTGTTACGTTGTATATTTCGCTGTTGGCGTTGTAGCTTCCCTTTACTACGACGTTGCCTCCGCCCTCATATAGCAGTGCATCGGCATCGTATTGCGCCCCTCGCATCTTAACTTTCGCGTCGAAACCAATGCCTGTTGGAATACTAATCGTTTGGGCTGTGCTCTTCGGCAGTAGCTGTTTTACAAAGCGAACATCTTGTAAATTGCCGTTGAAAGCGAGGTTTGCCGACATATTCTTCGTACTTTGCAAGTTGCTTACCCTACCATTTACATTCACAAAGAAGTGCTGTGGCATGCCAACGTGCAGCTTTTTCATGGTCAAAGCCTTCATATTGCCTTGCAATGTTCCGCTAACGTCTATCCGTTTGGTCGGTATTGCACGCAGAACATTCGATGGAACAGCACCAACCAAGAAGGGTTGCAGGTCGTCTTTACGCACAAAGCCATTCAAAGACACCGCCAACCTACCAGGGTTGATAGGCGCAAAGGCGTTCATATTCATGAAAATGCTACCTTTTATCTCGCTTGACGGCATGCGTAAATAGAGCGGTTGCAAGTACAAACTCGTACTATCAAGGCGGAAACGTGTGCGTATATCGTTAACAACCAGTCCGCTACGCTCTGTAAAATTACCTGTTCTGACGTTAGCAACAATGCCCGTGGAGTCGTAAGCAAACGAATCGACACCCATATAGAGCTTGCTTAGCGCTATGTGAGCAGCGTCGAAACCTTGTCGTGCCTTCGGTTCGTAAGTCTTATCGTAACTGAGCGAGCCTCCCTGCCAAGCAATTTGGCGCACTTTATATTCGTTTTTAAACAAGTCGATTGACGTCCCTAAGATAGCAGCCTTCACCATTTCGGCTCCCACAACCATAGTATCGCCAGGCATGTGGAGTCGAAGTGCCGTTCTTTGAAGGTCGAGTTTGTCGATATTTATCTTCCAGATTGTTTTCTCTTTCGTGGTATCTTTCGGCATGGTATCGTTGAGAGCGATATCGAGAAAGCCCCCTTGTACTTCAGCTTGATTAAGTAATGCTGTTGAATTTTTAAGGTTTACGCCATGTGCAACAACGTGTAATCGTTCTAAATTACCCTTTATTTGCAAATCGCCAATATAGTTCATGGTATTTGCTTTCAGTCCTTTGAAGGTGAGATAGTCTACTTCTACCTCTTTCATCAGCAGTGGAAGGAGTTGCACATTCACCATTAGTTCCTTCACTTCTGCTACCGTATCGCGCCTTTGCGGGAGGCTATCGTTGGGTCGCAACATCATAACCTGCTCGAGTTTGAGGTCGAGCGGGAAGCTGAGCGAGACGTGGTCGATGCTGATTTCCAGTCCTGTTTTCTCAGAAGCGTAGCTTGCTATCTTCTTTACAATCCAATTTTGAACAGGTGGCAAGTATAGAAGAGCGAGCAAGAATATAAATAATGAAATGGGCGCTAACACTATGGCAGCTAACCATTTCTTCCTTTTCTTAATGCGCATAAGCTATTCCCAGCGTGTGGGATAATACATTTTATTATGCAAAAGTACTAAAAAAAAGGGGGCTAACATAACAGTTTACTGAAAAAATATCATTTAAAGGTTTTTATTTTTTGCGACTTACGGAGTTAATTGGAGTATTTTCAAATACACCATCTAACCGAAATGTAGGTATCAGCTCCATGTTATTCAATGTTCGAACCTATTTTTTCGCACTTCTCTTACATTTCCGCTCAGGCAAAAAAGTGCTAAAATGGCAAACTCAAAAGCACTACAATAATCTTCATTTATTGCTTTCTTTACAAATTAAATATTGGGTATAGAGTGGTTATTCAAAGTATTTTGTATTTTTGCAGGGCAGTAATGATAGTATCAAATAACTAAGAACCAAGTTTTAAACAATTAGAAAGAAAAAATTATATAGTCTACAATACAACAGCAAACAACTGATTTTTAGTCGGTTAATGCTATCTTTAAAGCTATGAAAGGACAATAAACCAACGACGATGGGAATATTTTTTACGTCCGAATGTCACAAAACGACACCTCGTTCGTTTACCTATTGAAAAGCGATGGAAATAGAAACATTTAACAAAATGGTTGTAAGCCTACGCAGCCGACTGCTCCGTGTAGCAGCAACGCTGGAGGGTGGAGATGTTGAAGCCGAAGATTTCGTGCAGGAAACATTCCTCCGTATGTGGGCTATGCGCCATAAATTAGACCATCACCCTAACGTCGAGGCTTTGGCATTGAAGATAATTAAGGGCATAGCCATCGACCATTGGCGACACAGAAAGCTCGAAAGCGCAGAGGGAGAACACCCGAAGGAACTCGCAACTGAGCCAGGAAGCATGGCCACAAAGGACGATATGGAACTGATAAAGATGATTGTTGACCACCTGCCACCGCTTCAACAGCAAATCTTCCGCCTCAAAGATATTGACGGATACGAGAACGAAGAGATTGCAAAAATATGTGGTTGCTCGGCCGAAGCAGTCCGTCAGAACTTGTCAAGGGCACGGCGACGCATTCAGAAAGAGTTTATAAGACTGACTAATATAGAAGAAAAGATATGCAAATAGACGATATAAACAAACTGGTACAGAAGTACTTCGACGGCGAAACAACGGCGAACGAGGAACAACAGCTACGTTGTTTCTTTGCACAAGACCCGCTTTTGGTGCCGAACGAACTGAAACCGCTGTGCGCTCTCTTCCGTTGGGAGAGTCAGGAACGCGGTAAGGACGACACGATACTGTCTGAACCTACCCTCGAAACCACAACCATCAAACAACGTAAGCGACTTCCCAACTGGTTTGTTGCAGCCGTTTCGGCAGCTGCAGCAGTGGTGATTACCATGCTTGTAATGCAACAAAAAGGCAGTCAGACAAGCGATTATGCTTTCGTAAATGGCGAGCGTATCACTAATAAAGAGGTGGTTCAACGCGAAGCAGAGGCTGCTCTCAACATGGTTTCGACCAACGGAGACGAAGATTTCAACGCACTTTCATTGATAGGAGGAACAACCGATGAAGAATAAAACAATAAGAACCTTTCTCACAATGTGCCTGCTGATGGTACTCATACCTGCATCGGCACAGAGCGATTTGCAGATTAGCGTCGCCTTTGAACGCTTCGGTAAGGCTAAAAACTGCAAGATGGTGGTACTCAACGACGCCACTTTGAGGGGCTATAAGCTCAAGGTTTACAAGTCGTTGACGTATAAGAAGATTGGAGCAAGCATTGCGCCATACATCGATGCCGACAGAAAGAAAGCACGAAAGATACGCGAAATCGTTGATAACGGCAAGGTTACAAGCGGCTATTACATACTTCCGCAGCTGCCTTCTGGCCTCAACCGCTACATACTTTTTAGCAATGGACCCAACGATAGCGGTGCCGTCATCTACATAGAGGGTACGCTCGGTCCTGACGACATTATGAATGTATGCTACAAAAAACGCTGATAAACAACATCAAACATTCTAAAAATAAAAACAAAACATATACGATTATGAAACAACTGTTATTAACCTTAGCATTTGTCGCAGCTGTTCCGGTAATGGCTGCCGAAGTAAACGACACCACAATCCACTACGCCAACAAGCAGATAGTGTTGAGCAAGGACAGCGTATCGCTCAATGTGGCTGTGTATAACAAAGACGGCAACATGCTCGCAAAGACCAAAGAAACAAGCTATATAGATGGTCAGGAGGTGGAACGCTTCTTTATTTCGTCGCCATTCGTACCTATTCGAAGAAAGGGCAGACACAATTTCTATAGTCATATTCCCGACTTTTATGTTGGTGCAAACCTTCTCAATGGTGGCAAGGACATGCATAGTAAAGACGTAAAGTCGCTCGAATGGGGTATCAATTTCTTCGACGTGAGTCTTAGTCTCAACGCTTCTAACACCTTAGGCCTTGTGTCTGCCTTCCAAATAGGCTTTATACACAACCACTTCCACCCCAATTATATGTTGGACGACACCGACGGAACGCCTGTCATAGTAAGGAATTCGGCAGAGAAAGTAAAGACAAGTTTCATTAAATACAGCTACTGTAAGATTCCCGTAATGATTGAATGGCAGAACAAATTTGCGGGTAAACCATTGTATTTTGGCTTAGGTTGCTCGCTCGATTTCAAGGGAGAAATAAAGAGTAAGTACCGCATTGGCAAAGAGCGTTTCACTGTAAGCCGCAACTTAGACACCAATCCTGTAGGACTAAACCTTGAAGCTTACTTCGGCATTAAGTATGTTTCTATCTACGCCCACTACAGTCTTACAAAGCTAATGAATAGCGGTCCTGCCTGCCACCCATTTGGAATAGGTATCGGTTTCGACATGTAAACGAAACGAAAGAAAGGCGAGAAGGGTGTAAAAGCACTGCCCCCACACCCTAAAAACAGCGTTTGCGGAGAATAGAAGGCTTATTCTCCGCAAATTTGCATAGAATAAACGCTGTTTTATCCGCAAAGTTTTGCAACTATGACAAGAATGTATTAAGTTTGCAAACAAATGGGTTTAGATTATATGAATAATAAAAACATCTGGCAAGATGCCGACTTGCGCAACATGACATGGCAAGATAGCACCTTTAGCAGTATTCTTTCCGAAGTGCATTTCCTTCGTGGAAAACTGTTGGGAACCTTGTCTTTGTTTGGTTTTAAAGAGCAAAACGACTTCTTATTAGAGGCTTTAACCGAAGAAACAGTACACTCTTCTGCGATAGAAGGCGAAAGACTTAACAGGGATAGCGTGCGGTCTTCGGTTGCGAAACACTTGGGTTTAGAATACGAAGGATTGCCTCCAACCGACCATTATATAGAGGGTGTCGTGCAGATAATGATTGATGCAACCAGCCATTTCGGCGAACCCATTAACGAAAAAAGACTATTTGCTTGGCATGCTGCCCTATTTCCAACGGGTCAAAGCGGTATTTATAAAATCGGAGTTGGCCGTTGGAGAGTGGGAGAAGAGCCTATGCAGGTGGTTTCAGGGGCGATGGGACGACAGAAAGTTCACTATGAAGCACCTCCAAGTAGCGATGTTCCGCGCATGATGCAGCACTTATTTGAATGGATAGAGAACGAAACTGCAGTAATAGACCCTGTGGTAAAGGCAGCTGTTGCCCATCTATGGTTTCTCACCATTCACCCTTTCGACGATGGCAATGGTCGTTTATGTCGTACCATAACAGAGGTGTTGCTATCGAGAGCCGACAAAACTGCACAACGATATTATAGTCTTTCGTCTGAAATACTGAAACATCGGAAGGATTATTATGCGCAATTAGAAAAGGCACAGCATGGGAATACGGACATAACAGAATGGATTTTGTGGTTTCTTAGAACGCTACATGGTGCTTTGAAAGTGGCGCTTGAAAAGACTGAAAACACCATTCGGAAGGTGCACTTTTGGGACAAACACAAAGATTTAGTACTGAACGAGCGACAAAGAAAGGTACTGAATATGCTCCTCGATGGCTTCGATGGCAAACTGAACTCTTCGAAATGGTACAAGATAAACCATTGTTCGCAAGACACTGCCATACGAGATTTGAACGACCTTGTTGCCAAAAAGATACTCCAAAAGAGCGAAAAGGGCGGCCGCAGCACAAACTACGAACTAACTATCGAATAGTTGGCAACCTCTCATCACTATTTTAACAAACACCCTACAAGCTGTATTAGTGTGATTGTATACAGATACTGAAATAACAGCATAATTATTCTGAAATTGCAAGAAAACTTCTTTTAGAAATCAATACCCACGCTTTCGTTTTCCAATAGTGCCTATATTGCAACGCAAAACAGCCGCTTTTGCCGTGCAATATAGGCGCTTTTGCATTGCAAAACAACCCCTATTGTAACACGCTGGTGGAGAGATGGTTACACAACCGAAACGCTATTAGTGGGTATTTGTATAAATATGTATGTATATTCATATCGGCAATGTAGCACGAGTGCTTGCAAATGGGGTTGTAAGACAGGGACGGCTTTCGTTATTTTTTAAACACTTTAATATATTTTTCTTATACGGAGATACTACTATCTCTGCCTTTTTCGTATCTTTGTCAGCGACTATAACGAGTTTTTATAACTGATGAATTCCGAGAATATAAATCGCTTTTTCTGTTAAGAAACGGCCTTTGGCTGTACGGCTGTAGTGCTGTACGGTGGGAGGAGAGGTTGCTGCGGAGCATAAGAGAGTCGCTCCGACGCATCATTATGTGTGTTTTTGCACTGCCCAACCCGAAGAGTTAAACAGCGAGGATAAGGGGGTGAGGACGTTCTACCGATGTTTTAAAACTCTATGTCAGCAGATTATTACGAACAACAAATATTTTATTATAAAACAAAATGAAGAAAAAAGTTTTTGTGTTGTCCTTGTTGAGCGTGCTCGGAATTGGACTATTGACGTCTTGTTCGGGCGATGACGACGACAACAACGAGAAGGGTGGCACTGTTGAAACATCTGAAACGGCTACGCAAACCGTGAGTGATGCACCGTTAATGGACGAAACAAACGACAGTTTGAGCAACTATGAGTTTACGAAAATAGTTAGAATAGAACTGAACGGAACTTCTGCTACCGTAAAAAATAATGTATCTGGTGTGGCAGCAGTTATAGGGACAGGCATTGTGAACATTACTTCTACGGCTTCGAACGTAGAATATATTATCTCTGGAACCTACTCTGGTTCTGTTAATATCGAAGGAAAACCGATTGCAAAGGTTACCCTTAACGGAGCAAATATTACCAATGAGAAAGGTGTTGCGCTTAACCTTACAATACCAAAGGTATTTTTTCACACTGTAGGGGGAACTACTAATTCTTGCACGGCTACCCTTATGAAAGAGAACCATGCTGCCCTTTACTGCAATGGAAAATTGGTTTTCTACGGAAAAGGAACGCTAAACATAACTTCAAATAATGGTTCTGGTATCAGTGCTATGTATGGTATTACAGCGAAAGAGACTACCTTTAACATCAAATCGGGCTATGATGGAATAAGGTCGGCAGACCATCACATCTTCCTTAACAGCGGTACTTACAACGTAGAAGCTGCTAAGTGGGGAATCTGTACCCGCATTATTAAATCGGGAAGTGCATCGCGTAATACTGACCATTACATCGTTATGAACGGTGGAACATATAATATTACGACAACAGGACGCAATGGTTATGGCATCTGTGCATATTCACTACTGACCATTAACGGCGGTAATATTACGATTTCGGCTTATAATTCGGCTATCTATGGTGTTTCTGGACTTATCATTAATGGTGGTAATACCCATGCAAAAAGTACTGCTGGTAATAGTATAATGGCTTTCAACCTCTACGTAAAAGGCGGAACAACAACGGCAATAGCGCAACATGAAAAGATGGCTGCCATATTAAGCACGACAAAAACGTTTGTTATTACGGGCGGAACTCTTATTGGTATCAGCGCAAACGATAATGTGTCGTTGCCTACCGCAGAGTCTACGCAGCCGTCAGTGGTACTGGGTAAGAACGACGCATCGTACCGTTTCGGTGCTACTTTGATGAATATTCAAAGCTCAACGGGTGGTTCTGAGGTGATTACTTACCAGATTCCGCAATCCTACACTACCCTTTTCGTTTCGTCGCCAAAGCTATCGAAGGGTACAAGCTACAATATCTATACAGGTGGTAGCCACTCGGGAACTTCGACAAATGGCATCTACGCTGGTGGAACATATACGAAAGGAAAATCGAATGGTGGCTTTACTACTGCAACAGCAGCACCTTACGTATCTGAAAAATAAGGTCGGACAGGACCGCATCACATACAAAGCCCCGCAGCAAAGAGGTTTCTCGGCTGCGGGGCTTCGTGTGTTTTATATTTTGAAAGTAATGTTGCTGTGGGGTACTTTCTACTTGAAGCAAGCGTAAAAGGCTTCTTTTCGGACTGTCGCTCGGCAGGTTATGCCCCGTTCAGAAATTGCTTTTGTAGTGTGCTAAGTACGTTTATTCATCGGGAATGTAAATGATTTCGCCATTCTCCAGCTGATAAGCGGTACCCACTTTCTTGCCTTTGTTGCTCGATTTAGCGTCTTGATTCTTCGAAGGAGTATAGCGATCGATTTGCTTTCCCTTCTTTGAGATAATCTCCATGTTATCCTTTCCAGGGTTCTTTACTACGGTAAAGTCTTCCGTACTGAACATTTCGGTCATCTTATAGTGGGTTACCAGTGCTACCATCAGGGCGACGGCAAACACCATTGCGGCATCGAAGAGGTTGCTAACAACGCTCATTGGGTCGTCGTCCTCGTCGTGGCTGAGTCTAATCTGTCGTCTTCTCATAACTTATTTGCTGCGGTTTTCGTCCAACATATCGGCAATATAGTTCAGCGCACCCATATCTCTGCGGTACCAACGTTGGCGAACCGACTTAACAACGAAGCCTACGCCACCTGCAAAAAGACCGATAACGGTGGTTGCAAACGCCACTTGCATGTTGTAAGCCATAGACGCTATGTCGCCAGAAGAAAGGCCAACGAGCGCTGGACCCATCGGTATGAGGGTTCCCATCAAGCCCAACATTGGTCCCATCTTGGTAAACATCTTGGGTGTTTCAAGCTCGCGCTCTATCATACACTCGTACTCATCGAGCAGGAAATTGACCTTTGCAGGGCTGTTTCTATGCTCCATCATCTTCGAAATGCACTCCGCTACTGGCAATTTGCCCTTCGGTAAGCGGTCGGCAAGGGTTGAAAGGTTGTCTGCCGACAGCTCTTTTACCTCCTTATGCAGCAGGGTTCCGCTCTGACGCATGGTGAGATACTGACTGAAGAAGCCTCCTAATAGAAGCAGCGAACGTAGAAAAAAGAAAATGAGAATAAGGATAACGGGTACAAGAAGTCCCGATGATATCCAGTAAAGAATGTCTGTTATGTAATTCATAATTTAATGTATAGTTTTTAATGACGTTTGTTTTGGTCGATTTTAAAGCTACTTTTCAGGGACTCTGCAGGCGTTCCTACTCTTCTCCTAAGCTGCTTTTCGTTTGTGTTGTAATTGTTCTTGCTCGATGTTAAAGTTATGATTATTGGATAATCGTGTTGTGCTTATTGAGCAGGAAAACTATCATCGTTTGACATTGAAGCTTGTAACGTAGGGAGAAATCACTACTTTCAGCCGCTGACAAGTCTTTAATTCATTTGCTGAATCTGCTTTCTGATGTGCCTACGCTGCCACACCATACCCACAAAACCGAAGATTGCAACCAGCAAGAATGTACCTCCGAGCGCCTCAAGGTTGGTGTTGTCGGTTCCTACCACTGCTGTTTTGCCGTTCACGGTAGCCACTATGCCCATCAAAGCAATCAGTATATTGCAGAGAAAGAGTAGCTCTAAGCGCAAGAAAGTCTCTGGAAGAAGTCGTTTAACAAGGTATGTGAGCAACGGAATGGCTATGAAAAAGACTGCACCGAGCGACCAAGCGATGAGCGAAAAGTCCTCGCCAGGGAACGCAAAGATGGTTTCTACAAGTATGCCGAACATCATTGGCACGATCATAATGCCTGGGAAGAAACGCAAAAAGGCATAGAGCCAACGGGCTTTGCGCCCAATTCGACCCGCCACCTTCACATCGGCAGCCAACAAACAGAACGCCATTGCCAACAGAACATCTATGTTTAGCAACACCGAAATATCGCGAACTAAGTCTGTATTGGCCAGCCAAGCAGCGATTTCGGTAGACGATTGCAAGATGGCAACACGCCAAGCCAAACCTGTAAAGACCATTGCTGCAACGGCAGTAATAGCGATTTGCAGATTACGAACAAATGTCTGTTTCAGCAAAAAGCTGAAACAGACAAGTATAAATAGTAGAAGTACTATCGTTTCCATCGTATTCTTATTCCACAGGGGTATTGCGACGACGACGTACAACAAATACCAACAAGCCAATAAGAAGTACTACTGCACCTCCCATAAGGAGACCTTTGCTGAGCAATGGTGAGTGTTGTTCAACCTTTTGCGACATGTCTTCGCGCTTCATCACCGTACCCTTGTCGTTGTTTGCAACGGCATTGCGCACCTTTTCAACCTCTTGTTTGTACTCGTTGCCTTGCTTTTCTTCCACCTTAGAGGCGATAAAGTTACGCAATTTGGCGTTATCGGTAACGAAAGCAGAGCCCGATGGCTTGTATTTCTTTACCAATTCCACGTGCAACTTGGCTATATCAGCCACCTGTTGAGGCGTTGCTTTCCACATTCCCTTGCGTACTGTCTCGAGCATAACGGCTGTTATCTGCTGCAAAGCTGCTGGGTTCTTCTGCTCAAAGAAGTCTTTCGTGCCAAGATTGTACTTGTCTTTCACGTAGACTTGGTATATATCGTCCCACAATTCCTTATCTATGGCCTTCGGTTTCATTACGTTCCAGCCGTAAGTATTCTCTACTACCTCTGCAAAAGAGCCTGCTGCGCTTGCTCCACCCTTCATTTTCTCCTTAATATATACAGGGTTTAAAATGGTGGTACGACTTTCAACGCCTATCGCTTCCTTCACTTCTTGCATGCGAACGTTATGCGTATTGCGGTAATCGCTTAGGTAAGCATCAGGGTCTTTGCCCGTTACTTGACGCACAGCGAGGTTCAATCCGCCCATAAACTCATAGACATGGTCAAGACTTAGTGCGCCCCACGTGTTGCTTTGGCGTGGCTGTACCACAACATCAGTGCGTGTTAGGGCTGCCTCGAAAGCATACTTGTCGTACTGTTCCCAGTCTTTCTCACTGCCATAGAACGTTCCCATGTTGTTAATATAGGTGTTTGCGATGTCCTCTTGCTTCTCCCAGCGGTCGCCACTCATTACCATTTCCTGTATACCAGTGCCATAATTGCCGTTCATACCGCCGAAAATGCGTTGCGAAGCAAGCTTGCGCGCTTCCTTAGGAGATACTCCTTTCTCTGTAAGATGGCGTTCTGCCTCCTTAATACCGATTGCAACTTCGTTCTCAAAGGCCTCATCTTTAGCGTTAGCTGCCATCTCTACCGCTTTATTTATGAGGAAAAGACGCGACGCCGCAAGGTCTCTGAGCTGTCCAGAGGTCTGTACTACAACGTCAATACGCTTTCTTCCCAACTCTTTAGAGGGGATTAAGCGAAGGTCTGTAACGCGTCCGAACGAGTCACGGATAGGTTCTACGCCCAGCATATAGAGCACTTGGGCTATGGTAGCGCCTTCGGTCTCGATGAATTCGCCGCTCCAAAGCGTGTAACTTACCTTATGTGGCATCTCGCCATTGTGGCGACGCTTGTACATTTCAATGGTATTTTCCGCCAACTGCTTACCCTTTTCCCATGCTGCCTCGCTTGGAGTAGCTTCTGCATTGATACCAAATAGGTTTCTACCAGTAGGCAATGTGTTTGGATTAACGATTGGGTCGCCACCTGGCGATGGTGCTGTGTAGCCGCCATTCATTGCATTTATGATGCTCTCGAGTTCGTTTTTAGGACTCATGATAAGGTATCCTTTGTACTTACCGATACTCTTTAAGGTGCGTTCAAGTTCTCTAACAGCGAAAGCGAAAGCCTTATCTTCTTTGCTATACGACTTTTTCTTGTCTTTCATCATAGCAGCCATGTCTTTCATTTTTTTCGAAGACATGCCCGACATTCCCTTCGGTGGCATTCCCGACATGGCTTTTCCATGTGCCGCTTTAGCTTCGGCTGGCATGCCTTTGCCCATGTTTGCAGGTTTCTCACCCATTCCAGCAGGTTTCTTACCCATACCTTCTGGCATCTTACCGCCATGTGCTGATGGTGGCATACTACCGTGTGCGCCGTGCATTGCGTGGCCTTTTGGCATGTCTTTGCCCATACTTGGCGGCATCTTACCGCCGTGTCCAGCAGGCGGCATGCCTCCTTGCTTACCGTGCATCGCATGGTTTTTCGGCATTTCGTGGCCCATTCCAGCAGGCTTTTTGCCCATTCCAGCAGGCATATTACCCATACCTTTAGGCATTCCCATGCCCGCAGGCATACCGTTTCCGCCTTTGCCTTTCTTTCCCATTCTGCCCATTCCCATCATCATTTTCATCATATCCGATGGAGCGGTGAGGTCTTCGAATATCTTATGCGCACGTTCAAGGTCGGCTTGTGATAGGTTTCCTACCTTGCAAACGTAGGCATCTGTTACCTCCGAAGCGTTTCCGATGAGCGACTGAACGAGTGCTTTTGCAGGATAAAGGTAGCGGCTGTTGAACTCAGAGCGATGTTTCAGCAACGCTTCGGTAGCATTTCCACGTACCTTATCAAGTGTAAATAGCGAGTAAGCCACAGGGTCTGTGCACATTTCTACTATACTACTATTGATTCGTTCAGCCTCGTATGGCACGCCTAAGGTATATAATTGTCCTGTAATCTTCTCGTTTGAGAGTTCTTCGGCGAAGTTATCGATGCGTGTTATCTCCTCTTCTGTGTACGGACGAGACATGATGCTATCGAGACCGAGGTCGCGATGGTAGCCCAAACGCACTACAATAGCCTTTATGGCAAGCGATGTGCGTTGCAATAAGTTTTTGTCTTTGCCGATGTTTTGCATGTAAAGCTTCAGCTTTGAAGCCAGTTCGTTATGCGTTCCACGTACTCCGCTCTCCATGAAAGGCGGTGTAAGGTACGACTGTAGACCTGCATACGAGCGGCGTTTAGCTATGAGTCCTTCGCCCACATTGCCTATCGTATAAAGGTAGAAGTGCGGTATTGTACCCACTAAGCGGTCTGGCCAGTCGAGATTACTGAGTGCAACTTGCTTCTTCGGAGTAAATTCGAGGCTGCCGTGTGTACCGAAATGAATGAGCACATCAGCCTTAAAGCCATACTGTGTCCACAGATACGAAGCGATATAAGTATGTGGTGGTGCAGCATCGGTACCATGAACGATTTGAAAAGCATTATCCCCTTTGCCCGCAGCTATCTGCGGTAGCAACACAACATTACCGAACTGCACTCGCGCAACAGCCAGTTTTCCGTCTGGAGTTGCCATGAACTCGCCAGGGAACTCGCCGTTTGCCTTCACCACTTCTTGATATTTTTCTGGTCGGAGTGTCTTTTTCACCCAACTATCGTATTCGTTTTTGCTTACCAGTGCAGGGTTTCCGTTCTTCATAAAGTCGTCGAACGCACCCTTAGCGTATAGGTTGAACACCGAACCTTGCTTCTGAATGGCTTGCATAAGCGCCTCTGGCGAGTCTGGAAGCCCTGCTACATTGTAGCCTTCTTGCTTCAAACGTACCAAAAGATTATAGAGCGAAGGTCCTACTTCCATGCCTCCTGCCGTCATAGCGTTCTGTCCTGGTCCTTTATAATAGTAGATAGCGACACGCTTTTGGCTATTTGCTTTATGCTTTAAGGCTATGTAATTGTTTACGGTTTGCACGAAAGTGCCCAATCGTTCGGGCATTGGTGCAACGTATTCGAGGTCGTCTTTGCCTACATAATGGGCAAAAAGAGCGTACGGACGCACTGCTCCGTCAATCTCTGGAGTTACTACGCTTTGAGAAAGGAAGCCTCCGCTCATGCCCATCTTGTCGTTTTCCCACTTCTTTTCAAGCGTATTCACATTCAGCGGAGCGAACAATGGCACATTAACGCGCTTCAAATAGTCGACAAAAGCGTCTCCTAAGCGTCCGTGCGCCATGTTAATGATGGCCGAAACAGCCACGCTATCAGCGTGATTGTCCTCTACAAAGCGCTGAACAGAGTTCACTGGGTACACCACATTGCCTGTTTTCTCGAGTTCGGCAATCAGTTCTTTAGGCTCACCCATAGACCCTGTAACGATAATAGAGGGTGCATTGTCTTTCCAAAGTCCCTTTTCTTTGAGGAATTTTGTATATTCTGCGAGCGAATTGAACTGCTTATCCTCGTCGTCGGGGCGGCTTGGGTCGGCATGATATAGTAGTCCGAGCACGCGTTCTACCACCTTTCCTGGTTCGGGAGCATAGATAATCTTCTTGTCTATGTTCTTTCGCACGTAGCTAAGCAGGTTGTGATAGTTCTCGCGACCGCCGTTGTCGATGTATGCTTTCAGTTCTTTTGCATCGGTAGTATCAATCGAACAGAAGTCGTTGTCGGGGTTTGTAATCATCGTACTCACCACAGGCGTTCCGCCTTTCATGGCTTTTTCGAGTTCGGCACGTTGCTCTTCTGTGAGTCGTAGGCCCATTGCCTGAACGAAAACCATATCGTAGTCGTCCACCTTTGCCATGTCTTCAGCCGATAGATTCTCTATTTTAACAAGCGGATTGTCGTTAGAACGAGAGATCTGACCGAGGGTAATGGTTTGATAATTCACAAAGGCTATCCTGGTAGTGGATAGCCATTTACACCATACACCATAGCCAACGAGCAGCAATGCTACTACGGCAACGATGATAAGTAGTCTTTTTTTCTTCATTATGTAATTAAACTTATTTTCTTATATAGATTGTGTCGCTCAACGAAAGGCTTTTTATACCTTTTGTGCAAAGGCGTTGCAGCGGCGGTATTGTGGCTCGGCAGTAATGTTGCCGAAGCCTTGCAGCAAGCATGTTGTGGCGGAACAGCGAGGGTGCAGCCACCTTGCGCTGTGGTCGTACTATCGTTTTAGTTTCCCGTCGATGCTTATTTTCCGAACAAATCGGATAGGTTTACGCCTACAGTAAGTACGAAACTGATGCCGTTGAGTGGCAGTTGCACGTCTGAATCAGACGCTTTGTCGCGGTAATTGAACAGGTTGTCAATCATGAAACCTACGTTAATGCCTCGTGGAAGTTCTGAACGGAGGTTGAGCGAACATATTGTTCGGGGGTCGTAAACGTAGCGAATGTAAGCGTTTTCCTTTGAATCGAATGAGTAACGGGTTATGCGTGACATCCATTGACTACTGAAAGCGATGGACTCTGTAGTCTTTCCGAACTTGTGTTTGTACGTTGCGTTGAACTTAGCGGTGTGGGGACGAATCCACGATTGGTTAAATCCGTCGCGCACATTGTAGTCGTTAATGTAGGTGTAAGCACCCATTAAGCGAAGTCCGCATTGCATTCTGTAGTTCAAAGTTGCCTCCAATCCCGTTGTCCTAACGTTTTTGGAATTGACGTATCGCATATTTAAGTTCACTCCAGGCGATACATATTCGTAAGTAATTTTGTTTCGGAAGCGGTTGTGGTAAGCCGATAACGAGAGGTTGAAGCCCCCGTAGTCATATTCCATAGAAGCCGAAAGTTGACTTCCGTATTCTGGTTTCAGGTCCTTATTACCATATATTATTATCATGTTTGCCATGTTAAACTCTTGGTAAAGTTCCTTTAATGTAGGAATACGATAGCCCTGTGAGTAGCCCGCACGGAAGGTAAGATGTTCGAATGGGCGGTAAAGAGCCGAGATTTTCGGTGTGAGATGGAAGTTGAAACGCTGTCCTTTGTCGCCACGCAAGCCCACTACTACATTAAGCCTGTCGTTAATTCGCCAATCTTCCTGGGCGCAAAGCGAGAACTGCGATGTGCTTACCATGCCCGTATCCTTCATCATATAGTGTCTTAAACTTTCGTGTACACCTTCTACTCCTACATTGAATGTGTGACGACCGAAGGTTCCTGTATAGTAAATACGGGCGCTATGGTTGGTGTTGTTGTACACTTTTTCGACGAGTTTCACAAGGTCGTAGTCGTCTTTCTTGGCATAGTTGTCGAACGTGTACGAGAATGCGAGACCATTATTTGGGTTGATTTGCCAGTTTGTTTTACCACCAATAACGAGGTCTTCATATCGTTGATGATAGCGACGGCCAAAGTATGTGGGGCGAGTATTGGCATAGAAAGTTCCAAAAGCCTCCGCTGTGAGGTGGTCGTTGAAGCGATAACGGAAGCGCTGACCTACGTCGAATATCTTATATCCATATACTGGCAGGCTCTGGGGCTCTGCTTCTTCTTCAGTAATCTTGCCGTTTCTACCAATCTGTTTTATGGTTTTTCCTTCTTTATCCTTTACCCAATAGGTGTTGCGATGGCGGTATCCAACTGACGTTTGCGCACTGAAGCGGTTGCGGTTGATACCTACTTGCAACGAATAACTCTCTCCGTTGTTGCCCGCATAGCGTGAATTGAGCTGCACATTAAGCGGACGTGCGGTCTTTTTAGTAATGATATTGATGACGCCACCAATGGCGCGACTATCATAAAGGGTAGATGCTGCACCGCGAACTACCTCTACTCGTTCGATGTTATCGACGTTAATACGACTGAAATCGATATTATGGTCGGAGCCTTCGCCGCTAATTCGTTCACCATCAATGAGGAAAAGAACCGACTTACTGTCCATTCCTTGATAGTTAATGCTGGTGGTTTGGCTCATGTTATTGTAGTAAAACTGTATTCCTGGTAGCGTATATTCCAAGAGAGTATTAAGGTCTACGGGGTTCACCGTCTTTATTTCTTCCTGCGAAATAATGCGTGTAATAACGGGAACGTCTTTCAATGGTTTCTCACTTCTTGAGCCAGTAACCACTACTTCCTCCATGTTTGTGTTGCTGGGTATCATCTTTATCGTGAGCGAAGGGTGTCCTGTCGATGGTACGCGCAACGTTCTTGAAGTATAGCCCATGCACGATACATGGACCGTATAAATCTTATCGGCACCAAAAGGAATGGTAAACTCGCCCTTGCTGTTGGTTCCTATCACAATGTTTGTGCCTTCTACTTTAAGTAAAGCACCTGCCAACGGCTCTTCAGAATCTACGTCTATCACCTTTCCAGATAGCGGATAGCCTTTCTCAGGTGGGATATTGTCTCCGTAAACAGTAGCAAACGATACTGTCAGAAGAATGATAAAAATAAGTAGTTTCTTCATTTTAATGAAGCATTGATGTGACTAAGTTAAAGTTATTTGCTCTCCTTTGTATGGACAGGATACGACGTTAGTTCCTCGTTCGAACCTTTGCCGTCTTTCCCTTTAGCATTGTTTTGAGTATTATGTACAGATTAGCGATAAACACAGGGATTGGTTTTTTCCGCTGTATTTATCGCCGAGGGAGTTACATATTACTCATACTATGGTATTACTATGGCTTTTTTACAAACTTATAGTCGAAGCTTACTACCTTGTTTTTACCTGTTTTGTCTAAGTAATCCTTAAACAAGATGTAGGCTTGGTTACCGTTTTTGAACTTAACAGCAAACACTTTGTCGCTTATAATCTTTGGTTTGCCCATGCCAGTGCTCTTCGCCCACTTCGCCATTTCTTTATTTAGCATGGTCTTAGCTACGCCCATAAGACCTCCGGGCTTCATTGCTCCAAGCTCAACGAATATCTCTGCTGGTGTGTCGGCTACGTAGTTGCCTTCAGGAAGTGCAGTTATATTGCTCAAACTTGTTTGGTCTGTCATCAGCACTTCGCCGTTATTGGTGCGTACATCAGTAATGTGGAATGCCAAATCCCACTTCTTTGGTAGGTCGTTTTCTGTACCTTTGGCAGCTTCTGTACGTTCTACTGTGTAGTCGGTCATAGTCGAATACTTGCGATATTCGCGTGCTCCGAGTTCCTCTTGCTGCTCAAATTTACCCGATTCGAGGTCTACATAAATCCAAGAATCATAGCCTGGCATCGTTGTTTCGAAGTGCTTTATAGCTGTAGTACCTGGAGTTGGGGGTACGATAGGGTCATCGTTGTTTTCTTTTCCGCACGATGTAAAGAGGAGAGTAGCAAGACATGCTACTGCAAAAAACTTTGTTCTCATTGTTTTATAGATATTTATTGTTATTTATTTAAATATGTTGTTTGAACTCTTATTGCTTATTTATTTAGGCGATTGCAAAGATAGAAAGAAACAAAACTCTACACAATACTTACTTTTCGTGATTTTTTTATGATGCAAAATCAATTTTTTTACCCACAAGTAAGTAACATTTTAGGGGCTATTTGCTGAAATATGAGAACAATACCTAATTGTTATGACAATACAGGAGCGATACAATACCCACCTTCTTGTACTGACAATGGTGGGCAGGAGACACACGGAGAGCTGTTTTTACAACCTTTATTATGGTTTTACATCTGCTATTTGGCGATTTCATCTTTTTTGTGTAAGTTTGCAATGTAATATAACAAGGGGTGTAAGCGGACTCTTACGACCGTGCGCAACCACCTTATTTATAATATATAATCGTAAATATAAAAACTCCTTACCATGCATATTGAGTTTAGAACATTGGTGTTATTCCTCTTTTTTATAGTCTTTCTTAACAACCTTTTCTGCACTATAACGTTGCTACCAAGGGCAAAATTCCAAGATGGAAATGCACGAATACGTAGCCTTATAAAGGCTTCCCTCATTATTTTATCGCCTGTTTTCACGGTCATCTTATTTCAATATATAGACACCGACACTACTTTCGGAAAGTTCTTTGCTTGTGGTTTATACGTTATTATACCTATATGTGTGGCTATTCACTTCGTAAGTAGCTTGCTTCAGCTTAAGAAATGGAAACGAAAATATCCCGATTATGCTTGTATAAGCTTCCAAAACAAAGAGTCGTTCTTTAAAGGTCATCGCATCGTAGTGTTGTCGGTGAACGGCTATTCAGAAGGTAAGGGAATTGTACAATGGGTGGGAAATAACTGTTTAGTACCACCAGGCGACTGCAATATTCACATTAAGGTGGTGTCAGTTCCTGACTCTCGCTTTGAAGGCTCAAAGGATTTGTATGCTGATGCAATCATGGCAGAACTACAAAAGCGAGGCAACTACGTTATAGTAGATAACTATCAGGAGAAGAAAATAGAACTGATTGCCTTGCCTCCAAGGGCATAAAGGAAGGGTAAAGTTCGTTTTTTGCTTCTGGAAACAACACATTGGGCAATTCATTTATCTTTTTAACGCATCGCTTTTCAGATTCAATTATTTTGTATAAGTTTGTATCTTCTTACGGAAAATGTGGGGTTTATCGTTGTTTTACAACGTCCTTTGGTCTTCTTCCATTAGTATAACATCGTAAAAAAAATAGTAACATGGATTCATTTCTTCTATCGATTATCCTTGTAATATTAGGCTGTGCAGGAATCTGTTTGGTCTTTGCCATCTCGTTAAAACAGCTTCCTAAGAATCTGTCTCAGCACGAAAAGTACATGAAAAACAAGAAAAAGCTGATGAAATACAGCATCTTTATCTTCATTGTCATGGATATAACGATTTTCGTTGGTTGCTTTGAACTCCTGGGAAAGAACTTCATTTATCTTGCGCTCATCTTCTTTTTACTTGTCATCGTCTATGCTTTTCTGGCCTATCAGGCACGAATTGCACCTTGGATAAGGGTATTTAAGAGCAATGTTACCATCAGATTTGATAACATACTCAGTCCGCATAGTACGCACAAAATAGTGCTTTTGGCAGTTGATGGCGTACCAGAAGGTAGAGGTATAGTTACGATAGAAGAAGCCAACAAAGTAAATATTACGGCAGGTTTCCACCACTTTCAATTCATGGTAGTAGAGGAAAGCGATGGCCGAAGCAATGAAGATGCAACGGCTTTGTTCCACGACGAGATAAAAATAGAACTACAACGAAACGAGCTTTACATAATGGAAGAAGACTTTGAGCATAAGAAACTGGCCATGACTCCTATGTCTAAGCTCATTCAAAAAAACACTTTGAACAATTCATAATCACGCTAACAAATTCTTTGCACACTCGTTTGAGCCCTTCGACAAGAAGAGAATGCTCTGTTACAGAGTTGAAAAGGAAATAAGATAAGTACTAAACAAATATAAGATATGGATTCTATGCAAGCACAAATATTGATTTTTTTGATCATTTTTCTTGGCATTTTCGGGACCTTCATAGCGGGTGTTAAGATGTTACCACAGAACGCTCACCAAGAAACAGACTCGAAAGAACGACTCATGTTGATAGTTTCTTACAATGCTTTCATCATCATTGGCATGCTGTCTATATTTCTTGAAACGTTCGATAACATCGTTTGTCAGGTGTTATGCATTGCCTTACCCATTGCAACCTTACTTGTTGCATGCTTCGTTTTCGGTAAATTCTTTCTGAGAATTAGGGAGTGGAAGCGTGCAAACCCAGAGTTTGCGACGTTGTTTTTCAAAGAAGAAACAGGCCATTTCCTTAAGCATGACATCATCATCATATCGGTAGATGGCGCTCCTAAAGGCACAGGTGTACTGTATTGGCAGAATTATAAGTGCATGATAGCACCAGGAAAGCACCACATTAGACTTAAAAGCAGGGAGATAATAAGAAGAAGAACAGGAGAAGAGATGGTCTTTTTTGTACAAGATATAAACATCGAGCTGCTGAAAAACGAGGAAGTTCTTATCTCCGAAGACTCACAAAACAGTTGCTTACACATTCGTTCTCTGAATAAAGAGTGCCACCAAGGTAGTGCCGAAAATATACGAAACTTCTATTGGACCGATATAACGGTGTAGGCATGGGGGCTGCAATGCGTTGCAACTGCTGTTGTTTTAGGGTTTAAAAGGGATTGACAGGAACCTTAGGAGCAATAGATCCACCACGAAAGCAACCTACTTTTTCGCAGCTATCCCCTACTCTGCAAAGCGTGCAATGGCTGCTTTTCCCTTTAGTGCGAAAGGCTTTTCGAGGGTAGCAGTGTCGTATTTGTTAATCTGTTTGCCGTCTATGGTAATGTCTTCGAGTGCAAATACCACCGTTTTACGGCTATCGCTGAAGCTCGCATCGTTCACAATGGCCACCTCAACAGATACTCCATGTCGCACAATAATATTGAAATCGATAGCGCCCTTGCTATTTTCAGAGCCCACCTTCTCCTCTCCTTCAAAGCAAAAGAGTTCGTTATGCGATAGCGGAATGCGTGTTCCGTCCTTCAAAAGTGTTATTTCGCCCTCCAAAGGAAGTATGTAACGGGTGAAACCAGAGAAGTCTGAGAAATCGCTTTCGGTTAAATCGATGATTGCAGACGATATTCTAAGGTCGAAACGGCGTGCCGATAAGTCGCCATCGGCAGGACTAATGAATATCTGTCGTGTGGTTCCGCCCTTCCACGTAGTAGTCTTATATTGTGCTTGCGTTGTTATTTCCATGTTTTCCGAAGCCTTTATTTATTTGTATTTCTTAGTTGTTTTAACGCTGCAAATATATGAATTTAATTCCGAAATTCCTTCCTTTTCGTTGTGATAATTGCTGTGTGGGCATGGCGAAACTGCACAATGGATTTGGAGGTATTAACGAAAAGTGGTATATTTGCAGTGGAAACGCAAATGCCAATAAGTATTTTTTAAACAGCAACTGATGGGAAGAAACAAGTTTTCGGAAGGCGAAATAAAGGAAATAGCAAAACTCTTGCGACTTAAAAATGCTGGGAACAGACACCAGCAGAAACTCGTGCGCCACGACTTAAGGGTGGATTACGAGTTTAATATCTCCGATTTCAACCAACCGGGAAAGGCGTTCGGCGAAGAAGATCTGAACGATGCAATACGCCGTGGAGCCATTGTTATTCTCGACGACAAGACCATTGCTGACATGAAAGCCAAACGCGCACGCGACAAAGAACGCGACATGGCACAACAAGAGGCCAACGCTATTGCCAGCGGAGAGGCTACAGACTGGAAAGAAGCCCTAAGAGAATGGGAGGAACTAAACCAATAATGCGCTCGCAAACAAAGCTCATGGCAACACGCTAACCTGCTGTTGGCATCGCAACACTATAACAAAGCCACTTTTAAGGTGGCTTTTTTTATGCTCCTGAACTTCGTCATGATGCCTATTTATATAAGGTGTAACGCTGCCATACTTACCCTAACGCTGCATCAACCACGTTGGTAAACCGCTTGATACAAACCCTTTCTCAACATTATTTCACTAAAAAAACAAGCTGAAATATTTGGAACTAAGCCGTAAACACACTATTTTTGCGAATGTAATATGGCAGTTTTCTATCAACTACCTTGTAGGATAGCTACCTCGCATAAAGGTTTTCAGAATACGCTATACTCATTAGCTTTATATTAAACAAATCTGTTTCATCACTTAAATGCCCGCGTCTCCGATACGGCATGGCTCCTAAAAGCGAGTTACAACAGGGAGGCAAGACCTAAAAATGAGAAAAAATCTACTTAAAAACACTTACGTTACCATTGCAATTCTTCTTGTTTCGTTGTTCGCAATGCCCACTACGACAAAGGCACAGATGGCATTCGACCTCGCAATAGCGGGTAGAAAGGTTACTCCAAGTAACTGTAACGACCTCACAGTGCTTGATGGTGTGGCAGGAAAGGTAAGTTTCGACCCCAACGAAAACGTACTTACACTGGAAGACGCTACCATAGAAACAGAGGGAAACGTTAACGCTATCTATTCGAAAATTGAGGGATTGACCATTAAAGTAATCGGTACCAACAAACTAACATCGGACAAAGCCGTACTTACTGCCATGAAACCGCTCACCATTACAGGCGGTGGAACACTGAATGTGGAGAGCCAAAAGGACTGCGCTTTGTTTGTTTACCTTACCGAACTTACCATTGACGATTGCACAGTGAACGCCAGAAGCAAGGCCTACGGCATTGCTGGAGGCGATGGTTCAGCCGAAAAACTCATCATACGCAATGCCAATGTTACTGCCGAAGGCACCGAAAGCGGTTCTATTCGCGACCTTGCCGAACTGGTTTTGATAGGCTCTAAAATAGAGAAACCAGTAGGAGCGGCTTTCGATGCAGCCGAACACTGCGTGGCACTCAACGGAGAAATGGTGAAAGCAGAGGTGATTATAAAGAAAGACCCCACTGCCATCAGCACGCCAAAGACCGACAAGAAGGTGGCAAAAGGTACACATACGCTCAGCGGCGTGCGTGTTTCGGACAATCTGAACAGCCTTTCGAAAGGCGTGTACATCGTGAATGGCAAGAAGGTTGTAAAGCAATAAGTAGCCACAGACGCATATTCTGCAGGGCGTAGGAGCCAATTCATCGCGGCTTTTTTACCTAAGCTGTTTCTTTCTAAAGGTTTTTCCAAGGCGTTCTATGGTTCAGAAGGATTATAGAATTCTTGGATAGGGCCGCGATAATTTGGCTTCTACACCTTGCAAAAAGTATGTGGAAAGCAGGCGGAAACGCTACAGCTACATTGTAGGAACTAAACGAAAGCGAGTTGTTTCATAGACTGAAACAACTCGCTTTATGTTTTATTGCAACGCAATACATGGTGCAAAATCTTGTTATAAAAGTGTAAAGATTTTGCAGGAAGCACCATACCGCATAACCATTTCATTATCAACGCCTTGCAATACCCATTGTTTTGCATTGTGAAAGGGCCTGTTTTGCGCAGCAAAAGAGCCTATATTGCAGTTCAAAACAGGCACTTTTGCAACGCAAAACAAACTTCCTCGTTTTTCGCATGTACTTTCTTTACAAAATCGGGGCAGTTTTATCGCTTTCCGATAGAACTTTTTTGTGATTTTATCAACTATGGTTTGATGATTACCTTTCCACTCTTTTGTCCTGCAGCCACCTCTTGCAGGGCCTCTGTTGCTTGCTCAAGCGAATAGACATTGCCTACTTTTGGAATATTAATCTGGCTATGAAGACACATGATTGATGATATATGCGAGTGCCATTTTGGCAGTAATAAAAAACTGTTTGGCACGCAATTTGTGTTTAAACCGATGAAGATATAAAGTAAAAAACTGCTGATAACAATATGGCAGACGCATTCAGGATAAGTAAAAACAATGTTGTCTGTTAGAAAGCGGACAACAAATAAAGACAGCACTCAACCAAAACACATTAAAAAAGAAAACAAAACGAGCACTTAACCGCAAGAAAACACAACAGAAAGATAGTAGTTCTACAACCTCGTAAATATTCTGTAATCGACTTGCTTGGGCAAGCCAATTACGTCAAAATTACGAGGTTATGCAACTGAAAGTGTTAAATGTTTGTATAATTTTCATAAAAAAGCATACGGATTTGTATTATTTTTTATATCTTTGCAACTAATATAACAATATATAGGTATGACAAAGGCTTTTATTTCAATATTCTTCCTTTTCGCAATAACTACTGTCGGTTATGCACAAAATACTGTTACCAGTCGCATGAAAGTGAAGGGTTATTTCGATAATGACGACCATAAAGATAAGCTAACTTACAAGTATAAGACTGTTGTTTCCGAAGATGAGAGCGGCGATTTAGACGATTTGACAAAGTCTGCAGAGGTAGATGGCAAGATAAAACTGAGCAGAGGAGCGACTCTAAACTTCACTGATTCAGTTGAATTCGAGGGCGGAAGAGTAAACGCACTGACATATTCGTCGCCTCAACCAGGTATTATCATTCGCTCGGTATTAGAGAATAGCGGCAGCCACGTTACTGAAGAGTGCAAGTATTATGTGTATGACAGCAAGTTTAACAACTGGTTCCTATATAAGAAAGGTGTATATAAGCAAGAGCCAGGAGATAATATTTCTGTCAATTTGACTTATTATAAAAAGCTACAAGATGGGTTTATTGGACCTGGAAAGCGCGTGATTAACGAACCATTCACTGACCCTATGTTGGAAACTAACACGCTTGAAAGTCTCTGTAAATACTATTCTCGCAAGAAAGCGACCCTCGAATACGAAGGATTTGTGCGCTGTATTGATGTATTAAACAATATTGATAAAAAGGCAAACAAAGAAGGAATTCGCCAGCTTGCTAATCTTTTAAAGAAACATTATCCAGGCTGGGCCAAATGCGTAGAGGCTGGATACTTGAAATAAACACTTGTTTTAAATAAACGATAGGGCTAATATGCCCTCGAAAAAAATAAAAAAAGCAACCCAAAAAGTTGCTTTTTTCTTTTTTAATCCCCCCATTATCTGCCCTCGTTTCCCTAACTTTTTTCAGACTTCCTAGTAACTCTAGTACAACTAGAATCCCTAAAACCACACACCTCCTAGTAACTCTAGTTCCACTAGGATCCCTATCTTCTTAATCTTATAAGCCCTCCCCGCTCCCCATTCCACCCAAAATCAAACAATAATTTGCAAAGTTGGGGTTACAAAAAGGCTACTTTTTTTATCTTTTCCTTGCACCATTAATAATTAATTTTGTATCTTTGCAATCGTTTAAGATATCTTATGCATTAACATTTCAGATGTAATATTATTATAGCTATATAAAATTTATGCAGTTTACACTTTTAATCACCGTCTTCGTAACGGCCGCCTTCTTGGTTCTTGCAGCCTATATTACTGCAAAACTCTTAGGCCCCCGTTCTTACAATCCGACGAAAGGTGAACCTTACGAGTGTGGTATTCCAACCTATGGCACATCTTGGTTGCCAATGCACGTGGGCTACTACTTGTTCGCAATCCTTTTCTTGATGTTCGACGTTGAGACTGTTTTCCTCTATCCATGGGCGGTAGTGGTGAACACTTACGGCGTTCTTGCATTGGCAACTATTGGATTCTTTATGTTGGTGTTGGTTTTTGGCCTCGCTTATGCTTGGCGGAAAGGAGCGCTTGAATGGAAATAAGAAAACCGAAAATAAAGGCTATGCCTTACGATGAGTGGAAGGATAATGACACTCTCGAGAAGATGGCAAACGACCTGAACGACGGAGGAACAAACTTAGTATTGGGAAATCTCGACCAGCTTATTAACTGGGGACGAAGCAACTCGCTATGGTCTTTAACCTTTGCAACATCTTGTTGCGGTATCGAATTCATGGCGGTGGGTTGTGCTCGCTACGATTTCTCTCGCTTTGGATTCGAGGTTACACGTAACTCTCCTCGTCAGGCTGACCTTATTATGTGCGCTGGCACCATCACAAACAAAATGGCTCCTGCACTAAAACGTCTGTACGACCAGATGGCAGAGCCTAAATACGTGATCGCTGTAGGCGGTTGCGCTATCTCTGGTGGTCCTTTTAAAGATAGCTACCACGTTATGCGCGGTATCGACGAGATTATTCCAGTAGACGTTTATATCCCTGGCTGCCCTCCACGCCCCGAAGCTATCATATACGGAATGATGCAATTGCAACGTAAAGTAAAGATAGAGAAATTCTTTGGAGGCGCTAACCACAAGCAAACAGCTGAAGAAAGCTTGCTCGGAAAGAGCAACGAGGCGCTCATCTTCGAACAAAAGCTCGGCATTGTGGCTGAAGAAATAAAGGAAAAACGCGAGGCTGAGTTTGCAGAAAGCCTAAAACCTGCACCAAAACCAGCTCGACCAGCTGCTAAACCTGCAGCTGAAGCAGCACCTAAAAAGGATACTATCGTTGTAGATAAACCTGTAACGAAAGAAGATGTAGAAAAGTTAGGAAAGGAATTGGATAAGCTAAACGAAACAGAAGCGAAACAAGAACCTACCGACAACAATACAGCAGCTAACCAATAAATAAGGTACGGAAAAATGAAATTAGAAAACAAAGAGTTTGGTTTTGAGCGTTTTGCCGACGAAATGGCAAGACTGAAAAAGGAACAGCATTTCGACTACCTTGTAACAATAGTTGGAGAAGACTTCGGAACTGAAGAAGGTCTTGGCTGTATCTATATTCTTGAAAATACGAAAACCCACGAACGCTGCTCTGTAAAGCAACTTGCAAAGCAGGTAGATCAAGAGTTTGTCATACCATCGGTATTCAATCTATGGGCTGACGCTGACTTGTTGGAACGTGAGGTTTATGATTTCTTTGGCATAAAGTTCCTCGGTCACCCCGATATGCGTCGCCTTTTCCTAAGAAACGACTTCGTGGGCTACCCACTTCGCAAGGACTATGACATGGACCCAGCGAAGAATATGTACACCACAGAAGACGACATCGAACTGGATACTACCAGTGAATGGAATCTAAATGCTGACGGCAGACTGACGGAAACAACTCATAAGTTGTTCACTAACGATGAATTTGTGGTGAACATCGGTCCTCAGCACCCATCAACACACGGTGTATTGCGTTTGCAAACAGTGCTTGACGGTGAACACGTTAAGCGTATCTATCCACACCTCGGCTACATTCACCGCGGTATTGAGAAGATGTGCGAATCGTATACATACCCTCAAACACTCGCATTGACTGACCGTATGAACTATCTCTCGGCTATGATGCACCGTCACGCACTCGTTGGTGTCATCGAAGAGGCTATGGGAATAGAACTCTCGGAACGTATTCAATACATTCGTACCATCATGGACGAGTTGCAGCGTATAGACAACCACTTACTCTATACATCATGCTGTGCACAGGACTTGGGCGCTCTCACAGGTATGCTCTATGGTATGCGCGACCGCGAACACGTGCTGAACGTGATGGAAGAAACTACTGGCGGACGACTGATTCAGAACTATTATAGAATAGGTGGACTACAAGACGACATTGATCCGAACTTTGTTGAAAACACCAAGAAGCTTTGCAAGTATCTCAGACCGATGATACAAGAATACCTTGATGTGTTTGGCGACAATATCATAACACACCAACGTTTCGTAGGAATCGGTACTATGAACGAAACAGACTGCATCAGCTACGGTGTAACTGGACCTGCAGGACGTGCAAGCGGCTGGAGTAACGACGTACGTAAGCACCACCCATATGCTGCATACGACAAGGTAAACTTTGATGAAGTGGTAATGAATGGTGGCGATTCTATGGACCGTTACTACTGCCACATAAAGGAAATGTATCAGAGTCTCGATATTATCGAACAGCTCATCGACAACATTCCAGAAGGCGAATTCTACATTAAGCAGAAGCCTATTATCAAGGTTCCAGAAGGACAATGGTACTTCTCTGTTGAAGGAGCAAGTGGCGAATTTGGCGCATACCTCGATTCAAGAGGAGACAAGAGCGCATATCGCTTGAAGTTCCGACCAATGGGATTAACCTTGGTAGGCGCTATGGATAAGATGCTGAAGGGTCAAAAGATTGCCGACCTCGTAACAACAGGTGCTGCACTCGACTTTGTCATTCCCGACATCGACCGCTAAAGCTAAGAGAGAAACAATATAAAAGTAATGAATTAAGAAATAAATCATATACATGTTCGATTTTAGTATAGTAACAAGATGGTTCGACGAGCTACTAAGGAATACTTTGGGGCTTGGCGATTTCGGTGCCATTCTTATCGAGTGTGTGGTAGTAGGACTCGCCATCATCATTGGTTATGCCGTGCTTGCTATCATTCTAATTTTCATGGAACGTAAGGTTTGTGCTTACTTCCAATGTCGTATCGGCCCTGTTCGTGTTGGTTGGTGGGGTACACTTCAAGTGTTTGCCGACGTATTGAAAATGCTTATCAAGGAAATCTTCACTGTAGATAAAGCTGATAAACTGCTTTACTATCTTGCTCCTTTCCTGGTAATTGCAGCGTCTATAGGTACATTCTCGTTCCTACCATGGAACAAAGGTGCTGCCGTACTTGACTTCAACGTTGGTATCTTCCTTGTAACTGCCATCAGCTCTATCGGAGTACTCGGCATATTCATCGCTGGATGGGCAAGTAACAACAAGTATTCTGTGCTCTCAGCTATGCGTGCAGCCGTTCAGATGATATCTTACGAACTCTCTTTGGGTATCTGTCTTATCTCTGCCGTAATACTTACTGGCACAATGCAAATATCTGGAATCGTAGAAGCTCAGACGGGTCCATGGCAATGGCTTATATTCCAAGGTCATGTACCAGCACTATTAGGCTTCCTCGTTTTCTGCATTGCAGGTAACGCAGAGGCTAACCGCGGTCCGTTCGACTTAGCTGAAGCAGAAAGCGAACTTACTGCCGGCTATCATACAGAGTATAGCGGTATGGGCTTCGGATTCTACTATTTGGCAGAATACCTTAACCTTTTCGTGATTTCAGGACTTGCCACAACCATCTTCCTCGGAGGTTGGGCACCTATCAATATTGGTATAGAAGGCTTCGATGGCCTTATGAATAACATTCCAGGCATCGTTTGGTTCCTCGGAAAGACCTTTGTTGTAGTATTCCTTCTTATGTGGATACGCTGGACATTCCCACGTCTTCGTGTAGACCAAATACTTAAACTGGAGTGGAAATATCTTATGCCACTCAGTCTTATCATCTTGGTACTCATGACTGTATGTGTGGCATTCGGTTGGACATTCAAAGTCGCATAAGAAAACGTAAAGTAGAAATTAAGAATTCAAAATTCTAATGGAAAATAAAGAATCATATTTCGGTGAAATAGGAAATGCTTTTAAAACATTGGCTACTGGTTTGAAAACAACCATGAAAGAATACTTCACGCCAAAGTCTACTGAGCAGTATCCTGAAAACCGTAAGACAACACTCCATGTGGCAAAACGCCACCGCGGACGTTTGGTCTTTAAGCGTGATGAAAGCGAGAACTACAAGTGCGTATCTTGTCTTATGTGCGAGAAAGCATGCCCAAACGGCACTATTCGTATAGCAAGCGAAATGCGTGAAGACCCCGAAACTGGTAAGAAAAAGCGCGTATTGCTGGACTATCAGTACGATCTCGGCGACTGTATGTTCTGCCAATTATGTGTAAACGCTTGTAACTTTGATGCTATTGAGTTTACAAACGACTTCGAAAATGCTGTTTTCGATCGTTCTCAACTCGTTCTACATCTGAACGAAGAGGTTTACAAAGGCGGCTCATTACCTAATCTTATAGAGGGTGGTGCAGAATGGAAAGTTGGAACATTTAACACTAAAACCAAATAAAAGAAGGAGATAAAGTATGGCTAAATTAATTGTGTTTGCGATTTTAGCAGTGGTAATACTTGCTTCAGCAGTATTCTGCGTGTCTACAAAGCGCATCATGAGAGCTGCAACAGCATTGCTGTTTGTACTCTTTGGAGTAGCAGGCCTTTATTTCCTGCTTGACTATACATTCCTCGGTGCTGCGCAAATCAGTATTTATGCTGGCGGTATCACTGTAATGTACGTATTTGCAATCCAGTTGGTAAGCAAGCGAACGCTTCAAGGTTTGTCTGAAAGATGGCTTGGAAAGCGCACTCTTCTTGCTGGTCTCATCTCGTTGGTGGGCGTTGGAACCGTTTTAGGAGTATTCTTGAAGAACAAAATCTTCAGCGAATTAGTTTCAACAAATGCACCAAGTAGTGAAGTCTCAATGGAAGTTATCGGTAAGAATCTTATGAGTGCTGACAAGTATGGCTACGTATTGCCATTCGAGTTTATCTCTATTTTCTTGTTAGCTTGTATCATTGGTGGCTTGGTTATCTTGAATAAACAGAAAAAAGAGGAGGTAGAAGAATGATACCAGTAGAATATTTTTTCGTCCTTAGTGGACTATTGTTCTTTATTGGAGTCTTTGGCTTTGTAACTCGACGCAACCTTGTCGCAATGCTTATCTCCATCGAGTTAGTTCTCAATAGCGTTGACCTTAACTTTGCAGCATTCAATCGTTTGCTCTATCCAGAGGGGTTTGAAGGAATGTTCTTCACCATTTTCTCTATTGGAGTGAGTGCCGCTGAATCTGCAGTAGCGTTAGCTATAATTATTAATGTTTACCGACATCTGCACAGCGACCAGGTGAACAGTATTGAAAATATGAAATTATAAGAAAAAGTTATGTTTGATTACGCATTTTTGATACTTCTTCTACCTTTCTTAAGCGCAATCCTTTTGGGATTGGCAGGTATGAAGATGCCTAAGCCGGTGGCAGGTTTCATCGGTACATGCATGTTGGGCGTGCTTTTTGCCATGAGTCTCTACACGGCCTATCAGTATTTCTTTTACACAGGAGAATATACTGCAATGGGACAGACTTTCAACGTTGTAGATGGTCGTTTGGCAAGTGGCGTATACCCCACTGTAACTGTCTTTAACTTGACATGGTTGAAGTTCTCTGAGTTATTGACATTTAATATTGGTTTCCGTTTGACTCCTATCAGTGTAATGATGCTTGTCGTTATAACCACTGTTAGCTTTATGGTTCATATTTATTCGTTCGGTTATATGGCTGAGCGCGATAAGAACTATAAGTTCGAAGAGTATGAACATGGTTTCCAACGTTTCTATGCCTACTTGTCATTGTTTACAATGTCTATGTTAGGTTTGGTTGTAGCGACAAACGTTTTCCAGATGTATTTGTTCTGGGAGTTGGTGGGTGTCTGCTCTTATTTGCTTATTGGATTCTACTATCCAAAGCACACAGCAGTGCATGCAAGTAAGAAAGCCTTCATCGTTACACGCTTTGCCGACTTATTTTTCCTCATTGGTATTTTATTCTTCAGCTTCTATGTCAAGACCTTCAACTTCGATTTGTCGATAGATGCAAGTTTGGTAGAACAACTTAAGAGTGTATACAATAATCCAGAAACAGCTTGGGCAATTCCTACAGCATTGTTCCTTATGTTCATTGGTGGTGCTGGTAAGTCAGCCATGTTCCCACTCCACATTTGGTTGCCAGACGCTATGGAAGGTCCAACACCAGTATCTGCGCTTATTCACGCTGCTACCATGGTTGTTGCTGGTGTATTCCAAGTAGCAAGTTTATTCCCAATCTACATTCAGTTTGGTGCTATCGAGCAACTTCATTGGATTGCCTATATTGGAGCGTTCACCGCTTTCTATGCTGCAGCCGTAGCATGTTGTCAGCGCGATATAAAGCGTGGTTTAGCGTTCTCAACTATTTCTCAGATTGCCTACATGCTCGTTGCGCTTGGTGTTTGCTATGCGCTTGATAACGAAGAAGGCGGTTTAGGCTATATGGCTTCAATGTTCCACTTGTTCACACACGCTATGTTCAAGGCGTTATTGTTCCTCTGTTCTGGTGCCATTATCGTTATTATTGGCAGCAACTTCAAGGAATACATGGGCGGATTGCACAAGTATATGCCGATAACCAACGCTTGTTTCCTCATTGGTTGTATTGCAATCAGTGGTGTTTGGCCACTTGCAGGTTTCTTCTCTAAGGACGAAATCGTGAGTGCTTGCTTCCAATTCTCTCCCGCTTTGGGTTGGTTTATGACCTTAGTATCAGGTATGACGGCATTCTATATGTTCCGTTTGTACTACGTTATCTTCTGGGGCAAATCATATTACGAGGAAGATCCAGAGAACAGACGCCGTCCACAGGAAGTTCCTTTCGTTATGTGGGGACCGTTAGTATTCCTTGCTATCATTTCAATCTTTGCAGGTTGGATTCCTTTCGGTCATTTTGTTACAGCGACAGGTCAAAGTGCTGACATTCACTTACAGCACTTCCACTTCACGAGTGTAGCTTGGTTCAGTCTGTTGGCAGCAGCCATCGGTATTTCACTTGCTACATGGATGTACATGCCTAAGAACAATCCTGTAGCCGACAAGCTTGCTAAAAGCATGCCAGGACTCCACAAGGCAGCTCTCAACAGATTTTATATTGATAACGCTTGGCAGTTCTTTACTCACAAGATAGTTTTCCGTTGCTTCTCTATTCCTATCGCTTGGTTCGATCGTCAAGTAATTGATGGTACGTTCAACTTCCTTGCTTGGGGAACCCAAGAGGCAGGCGAGAGCATTCGTCCTTGGCAGAGTGGCGACGTTCGCCATTATGCAATATGGTTCATTACCGGAACTGTGGCTTTAACATTAGTAATACTTTGCTTGATATAAAGAGATGAGTTGGATTTTAACAATATTCGTAATAATCCCCGTACTGATGCTTTTTGGCCTTTGGGTCGCTAAGAACGACAATCAGGTACGCGGTGTGATGGTAGCAGGAGCCTCTGCTTTGCTCATTGGTGCTATATGGCTTACCGTCTATTTTGTTCAACAGCGCGAAGCCGGAAACACCGATACGATGTTATTGGCAAACTCTGTAATGTGGTTTAAACCCTTGAACATCGCCTTCGCAGTGGGTGTTGATGGCATATCAGTCGTTATGATTTTACTGTCGGCAATCATTGTTTTCACTGGAACATTTGCCAGTTGGCAACTTGAGCCAATGAAAAAGGAATACTTCCTTTGGTTCGTTTTACTTTCATCAGGTGTATTCGGTTTCTTTATTTCAACCGATATGTTCACCATGTTCATGTTCTATGAAGTGGCGTTGATACCTATGTACCTCCTCATTGGTGTATGGGGAACAGGTGCAAAGGAGTATTCTGCCATGAAACTAACCCTTATGTTGATGGGTGGTTCAGGCTTACTCATCTTCGGTTTCCTTGGTATTTACTACTTCAGTGGTGGTTCTACGATGGACGTTATCGAGTTAGCGAAGATGCACGCAATGTCGAAAGAAGTTCAAAACATCTTCTTCCCATTCGTATTCATAGGCTTTGGTATTCTCGGAGCGTTATTCCCATTCCACACATGGTCGCCTGATGGTCACGCTTCAGCCCCTACTGCAGTGTCAATGCTCCACGCAGGTGTATTGATGAAGTTGGGAGGCTACGGCTGTTTGCGCATTGCAATGTTCATTATGCCTGATGCTCTTGAGATGTGGGCACCTGTTTTCCTCATTCTCACAACCGTTTCTGTTGTATATGGTGCGCTCTCTGCCTGTGTACAAACCGACTTGAAGTACATCAATGCCTACTCATCGGTTTCTCACTGTGGTATGGTACTCTTCGCATTGGTAATGACTACACAGACAGCCATTACAGGAGCAATCCTCCAAATGCTCTCTCACGGTTTGATGACAGCATTGTTCTTTGCCTGCATTGGTATGATTTACCATCGCGCAGGAACCCGCGACGTACGCTATCTTGGTGGTTTGATGAAGGTAATACCATTCCTTGCTGTTTCATACGTAGTAGCAGGTTTGGCTAACCTCGGTTTACCAGGCTTCTCAGGCTTCGTTGCCGAGATGACCATCTTCGTAGGTTCGTTCGAGAACGCAGGTACTTTCCACCGCATTTGTACACTCGTTGCGTGTACATCAATCGTTGTAACAGCAGTATATATCCTTCGTGTTGTGGGCAAGATATTGTTCCAGACCATTCCAAACCAGAAGTTCTACGAGCTTCACGATGCTACTTGGGACGAGCGTTTCTCTATTGCAGGCCTCATTTTCTGTGTAGCTGGTCTTGGACTTTTCCCTCTTTTCTTCGAGGATATGATTATTGATGCAGTGGCTCCTATCTTCGACCACATCATTGCATACGTTCCACAATTAGGTAATCTTTAATAAAGTAGCAGAAAAATGAATTATAATGATTTCTTTAAGATGATTCCAGAGGCAAGTCTTGTTGCCGTTCTGATAATCCTTTTCATTGCTGACTTTATTTCAGCAAAGACCGAAGAGCGCAAGTGGTTCAACCCTCTTGCTTCTGTACTCTTGCTTGCAAACACAGTTGTTTGCATGCTCCAGCTGCAGCCCGAGGAAGCTTTCGGCGGCATGTACACCACTTCGGCTTCTGTAAATGTAATGAAAGCAATCCTCGCTTTCGGTACTTTCATTGTGGTATTGCAAAGCCGCGTTTGGGCTGCCAAGAGCGGAAAGGAAGGCGAATTCTACATGCTCATCGTTTCAACCCTATTGGGTATGAACGTCATGATGAGCTCTGGCAACTTCCTTATGTTCTTCCTTGGCTTGGAAATGGCATCAGTTCCTATGGCGTGCGTGGTTGCTTTCGACGCTTATCGTAACAATTCTGCTGAAGCAGCAGCCAAGTTTATACTCACAGCCACCTTCTCAAGCGGTGTCATGTTGTATGGTATCAGCTTTATTTATGGCGCTTACGGCACCATGTACTTTAGCGATATTGCTACAAAAATGCAAGCAACACCTCTCACTGTAATGGGTTTGGTGTTCTTCTTCAGTGGTCTTGGCTTTAAGATTTCGCTTGTTCCATTCCATTTCTGGACTGCCGACACCTATCAAGGTGCGCCTACTACAGTTACGGGATACCTCAGTGTTATCTCAAAAGGTGCTGCAGCGTTCACACTGTTAAGCATTTTATTCCACGTTTTCGGTAGCATGATTGCTTACTGGCAGGTGCTTATGATGATTGTTGTTGCACTTTCTATCACCATTGCCAACCTCTTTGCAATCCGCCAAGGCGAATTGAAGCGCTTTATGGCCTTCAGTTCTATCTCTCAAGCTGGTTACATCATGTTGGCAGCCTTGGGCAATAGCTGGGAAACATCAGTAGCAGGACTCAGCTACTACGTACTTATCTATGTGGTAGCCAATATGGCTGTGTTCACCATCGTCTCTGTTGTTGAACAGAATAATGGTGGCAAGACTGACATTTCAGACTACAATGGTTTCTACAAAACCAATCCACGTCTGAGTTTCCTCATGACGATTGCGATGTTCTCATTGGGTGGTATCCCTCCGTTTGCGGGTATGTTCTCTAAGTTCTTCGTCTTTATGTCAGGCGTAAAGGGTGCAGATATCACCACAACCGAAGGTGAATGGATCTACGGAATACTCTTCGTTGCTCTCTTAAACACCGTGGTTTCGCTTTACTACTACTTGAAGATAGTAAAAGCAATGTATATTAACCACAGCGATTCACCTATGCCAGAGTTCAAGAGCGACTGCAATACTAAGTTCACACTTGCTATTTGCACAACTGGTATCGTTGTCTTCGGTGTATGCAGCTGCGTTTACGAATGGATTGCAGCAGCTATCTAAGCAAACAAAGATTGTTTGAAAATATAAAGAAAGCGTCTAAAGGAAGATATCCTTTGGGCGCTTTTTTTATTTTGTTGTTGTAGAATTTCTTCATAATCCTAAATCAATTGTTTGGGTAAAGAACCTAAACCACCAATCGCTTTCTATTATAATATTCCACAAAAAACAACGTTATCTTCTATATGAAGCAACTTCTACTCTTTGTATTCCTACTGTTTTGCGCCCACATAGAGGCACAAGAGTCGGCAACTACACATAACCAACATCTTAACTTCAGCGGTATCTCTCTCAATAACACCGTTGCAGACTTTACTGATGCGCTGGTTGCGAAAGGTTTTACCCCCGAGAATGCCCCACTCCTTCTGCCCATCAGCAAAGCCAACACTACCTTTCGTGGACGCTTCGAAAACATTCCATGCATCGTAGAGGTAGGACAAAACCCAACTGAAAAGGTAGATACGGTACACGTTTACTTCCTAAACGTAAATAATCCGTTGCGAAGTTACCAAATACTCACCAATATTTATCGCTCCCGTTACGGCACTCCCATCTTCGAAAACTATTACGACACACACCTTTTACCCAACGAAGCGCAACAGCAACTGGCTTCCGACCCTTTCGTTACAACCTTTTCTGTAAACGGAGGCACTGCCCAATTCTCCCTGCAATACGATGTCCGGTTCTATAACTACATTTATAAGTTACTGCTTATCAATACGGATAACGCTCAACCTGTACTCCCAAACAGCAACGATATTATAGAATGGTAGGTGCCAAAACCATGTAATTGTGTAGCAACATTTTTAGGATTCATAGATATTTTAGGTAGCATAGCATTTATAGATAATCTATAAAAACCACCATAAAGCACCACTGCAGACACTCAACACAACAAAATCTCCACCTCACAAAAATGTAAATATTTTGCAAAAGCACGACATTCGTGTAACCATCTGACCAGCAACGTTTTGCAATACCCCTTGTTTTGCATTGCAAAAGCGCCTATATTGCACGGTAAAAGTGCCTATATTGCATCGCAAAACAGGCACTTTTGAAACACAAAACAAATTCTTTCGTATTTTACATGTGTTTTCTTTACAATATCAGAGGCATTTTAATGTGCAATCAATACGCCGAAAAGAGAAAATTAAAACACTATAATCGAAAAAACAAACCAAAATTTTTGCATCATAAACATAACTGTATTTATTATAGAAATAAGAGAAAATGACTAATTTTCCTACCATAAATAACAGATTAAGAACAAGAAATGAGCATATTAGAAAGATTTTTTGCAAAAACCTTTGGAGTTCATTCTAATTTATTTACCTTTGCAAAATAAAATTAAAAAGATTTGTTTTCTAGGTATAGATCAACAGGTTTTTGGGCAACTAAAGACTATTTTGTAGAAAGAAGTGATTGTACTAAGGATTTCCTCTTGTATCGATTACAAGGGTAAAGAATAAATAAAACCAACACCTTTCAATGAAAATACTTAGCTGAAATAGAGATATAACAAAAATTAAACATAACAAACACGTATGAAAAGTAATGAAATGAAGAAGGCTTATGCAGAGCCACAAACCTTAGTGTATGCACTTTATGGTGAAAGTCTATTATTGGGAGCTAGCCCAAATGTTAGTACACAACCAGAGATAGTAGAGCCAGACGAAGAGACAGAAGATTTAGTTGGAGAATAAAAGTAAATAGCATACGCACTTTTAATATTTAGAATAACAACCACAATACACATTTTATGAAAATGAATAAATTCAAAAAGCGCTGTTATAGCAAAACAACTGCTACAGCATTCATGTTCGCATGCCTTGGTGGATTGACAGCATGCTCTGACAACGACCTCGATTTGACAGGTAACAACGAGAATGGTACTGCTGTAAACTTCACAGTATCAATGGCTGATAAAGATGCACAGGCAGCTGCTAAGGCTAATCCTGCATATGCAGCAACACGCGCAGGCTTTGCAGAACAACTCAGTTTACAGGGTCTTACCCCAGAAGACTTGGTTACAAGAAAGATTGAGATACCAGGAAACAGCGACTATTGCCTTATCGAAACTACTGTTGCAAATGGCGACAACGATGTTTTCGAGTCAGAAGACCAAGTTACACGTGCTAATATAACAGAAACAATAAGTCAAAAGTTCTCTGTTATAGGTTATCGTGGAGCCACAGCAACAAGCATTAGTACCTCTCCTTGGTTCTATAATGCAGAAGTTAATGCTGACGGAACACTACAAACAACTCAGTATTGGGCTATGGCTGAACCGTTTGCAAAGTTCTATGGTATCTACCCACAGGTTAAGTCATCTTACAATAAGCTTACTTTGTCACCTCAAAGCGAGGCTTCACCTTACGTAAACATTGAAGTAGAGCCTACTGTTACCAATCAGAAGGACTTGCTTACTGCTTGTGCAGGTGGTGTAACGCCTATTCAATATACTATACAAGGCACAGCTCCTACTGTACATTTGAGATTCCAACACGCTATGACTGCTGTTCGTTTCAAAGTAGGAAATAACCTTTCAGAAGATCATGAAATTACTAAGATAGAGATTATCGGTGCTAAGAACAAAGGTAAATTTACGCTTCCATCAGAGGTTCTTCCTACAAATGGAAACGATTTAAACAATTCTTGGAGTGATTTAAGCGGTACACAAACATTCACACTCGATGGTATCGCAGCAAGCACAAAGGGAAATATAAATACACTTATCACTGGAAAGAACAACGATAACTACACCTTCTACATGATTCCTCAATCTTTAGATGGTGTAAGAATCAATATCTACTTTGATCATAATACTACTCCTGCTATTTCAGCAAAGCCTCAAGGCAAATGGAAAGCAGGTACAATAAAGACTTATGCAATCTCTCAGAGTGCTACAAGTCTTGAGTATGTGATTACAGCTGCCTCTCCAGCTGCTGCAGAAAGTAATGAAACATCAACTGATGACTACACTATCCAGTCTTACATGGTTGAAAATGGCGTTCAAAAACCTGTTAAATGGAAAGTCATTGGATACGATATTAACGGCGATGGTATCCATGGTATGGATGAGCAACCAACTTGGTTAACAAACCTTAGTAGAACTTCTGGCGATGGTAGCACATCTGGCGAAACTGGAAATGCTACTATTACTTCAAACGATAAGAACCTCTTAGCTGAACGTAACAAGAGTTTGCAGGAAGCAAAGGCTGTTTCTGACTACAACCTTTCTAACTCAACTGGTGCTGCAACTATAGAAAATACAGCCAACTGCTACGTTATTTCTGCGCCTGGAACCTATCGTATTCCATTGGTATATGGTAACGCTATTAAGAACCAAGCAGCCAATACTTCGGCTTATATCAACTCTAATCCAACTATAAAACTGAAAGCTGATTATCCGGAGGACCTCTTGTTGCACAGGTTTGTAGACCATTTGGACAAACCAATTAACTCTCCTTACATCAACATACAGAATAATACAAATCCTGCTACAAAGGCAAAACTTGTTTGGTCTGATGTATCTGGCATTGTATCTAACGAGAAAGTAGTTAGAAATACTGGTTCCGACGACTACCTCGAGTTCACTGTTAAGAAAGAAAACATGGCAAATGGTAATGCTGTAGTAGCTGTTAAAGATAAAGATGGTGTAACTATGTGGTCATGGCACTTGTGGTTTGCGCCTAAATCGGCACTCAAACCTATCGAATTTACCAACTCTAATAGAGTTTACGGATTTGCAAATGAGCCTCTTGGATGGCGATATACAAAATGGACTGGCTCTAACGAACCTCGCAAGGTTACGGTTTATGTTCAACAACTATCGCCTGCTGGCACAAAGAAAATAGCTAATTTCACTATCCAGCAAAAAGCTTCTGTTAAAGACCAAGAGGGTAATGCAGCACTATTCCAGTGGGGTCGTAAGGACGCATTACCTGGTGTAGCCACAGTTGCAGAGGGCTCTTACTCTTTTGAGAATTCATATACAAGACTTCCAGATAACGTGCCATTAACTCCTGCTCAAAAGCAAAAAATGGAGTCACGAACTATTGGTCATGCTATCCAACACCCTGAATACTTGCTTCCTACTGTGGGAGGCGGTAAGTTGAGCTGGCAGTATCAGCAGTTCATCAACCTATGGTCTGCAAACGAAAATAACCTGCAACCAGCAACACGCGATGTTGTAAAGAGTATCTACGACCCATCTCCAGTAGGCTATCAGATGCCAGATCCACATGCATTTACAGACTTTGAAAGCACTGGTCTTACTTGGAATAAGGGTTATACCTTTACCAATAGTGCTGGTCAGAACTTATTCTTCCCTGCAGGTGGTGCCCTTGATAGCAATAGTGGTGCCTTAGTAGCCCATGGAATTAGAGGTTTTTATTGGACTTCTGGAACCAGCGTACAAGGTGGTCAGCTGGGATATGGTCAATGTTTCAAGGTGCAGTCAGGTTCTATCAATAGACCTCAAAAGGAAAGTGATTCCTATTCTTCGTACCAATACGGACTTAGTGTACGCCCAGTACAAACAAGATAATCTATTTGGATTGATATAATTAGAGGCTGTATCAGAATGGCAAACATTTTGATACAGCCTCTTTTCTTTTGTGGAACTGCCTTGTTGCGGGCACCTTCCAACTTGTTTCTTAAAGTCTACAGATGCCTATCACGTTGAAAAATAGTATGTGGCAAAGAACGTAAAAAGTTCGGCTACAGCCATGAAGAGGACATAATAGAATATGAAAAAACAAGGAATGGCATTTCAATTCATACACCATCATTTTCTGTATAAACTTACTTTATTCGCCAACTTTGATACCCTTAGAAAACCATACCTACGCTATGGCTTTTCAAAAGAGCCTATATTGCACGGCAAAAGAGCCTATATTGCAACGCAAAACAGGCACTTTTACAATGCAAAACAAGTACTATTACAACACGTTGATAACGAGATACTTACACGATATTATTTCTTTCGCAAAACATTTATATAATTATACGTATATTTGAAAATATATGCAAGTATGCGAAAGCATAACATATCGATGTTTGATGCGCCTATTTCTTCACTACTTTTTGTCCGTTTACGATGTAAACACCCTTTGGTAAATCTTTCAAATCTGCTGATATGCGCTGTCCATTAAGCGCATATATTCCTTGCGCTGCTATGGTTTCTGCAGTTGGAATGGCAATTGCGGTTGGGTCGTTTGATATTACCACCTTATCCTTCACCACCTTATCGTCCAGAATTACAGCACATAACATTGGGTCGAACTCTGCTCCTGTGGGCTGAACAATGCTACAACCGATGAGCGTAAGTCCTGATATATCGCGGATAGAGCCATTGCCTTTACCATCGGCAGTAACTGTGGCGTTCTTGATAACTACCTTATCGTTCTGTCCGCCCAACCCGTTGATGCCGTATTTAGTACCTTTTGTATGTACAGTACAATCTTCGATGGTGAGCGATGTGCTGAGTAGGAAGATGCCAACCCACCCATCTTCTCCTAAATTCAGCGTACCCTCGCCCATTATTGTAGCAGGTTTATGAAGTAAGAGAGCAGGAAATCCACTCGATTTAACGGTATTTGTTCCAACAACTTTAATGATAAGCCCGTCTATATGCGACTCAATGGGGTTCTTATCTTTTGTGTCAATTGTTGCATTTTGCAGCGTAAGTGTCTTTGTTTTAGCCTCATACTTTATCGTTCCGCTTACGCCTGGTGCTACCGCAGAGAGGTCGTTAGCATTCAGTGCAGTAACTTTTTCGCCACCAATCGAAAGGTCGCCGTCTGATTGCGCAATTGTCTTGGCAGGCATAAAAAACATGGTTGCGAACATAATAAACGTAGCTGTACTTGCATTTTTGAGTAAATTGATTTTCATTGTAATTAGAACCTCCCTGTTAAAACTCATTCAGAGCAACACCGTTACGGAGGTATGGGCGTTTGATGTAACTATTAGATTTTAACGTTATATGCTTTTTATGTTTGCAAATATAGTATTTTTATTTTGTTTTGCAAACTTTTTGTTTATTCTGTTTCAAAGTTATAGTAGAAACAAATCGTTCTGATTAAAATGTAAATTACCATATTCCAGAAAACAAAAGCGCCTGTCTCGCACGGCAGCCACAAGGGGGTTACCACACAAAACAGGCGCTTTTGCAACCGATAAATAAGATTACCAGCCGACTTTGTCCATACCGTAAGACTCTGCAACCGGTGTTGTTTTAGCATGTACATGATTAGATGACTCGGAAGTTCCAGTGCCACTGCTACTTCCTCCATCAGTAAATCCATCATTACCAGCACCTGGAGAGGCTGCCAGCAGATAAGTTTCTGTAAGAACAGGTGTAGATACTACATCTGGTTTTAAATACTTTTTCATGTTCAGTGTGTAATTTCTTTGTTATTAATATTATACCTTCGATAGTCAATTCTAAAACTTTTTTGAATCCTTTCAACTTGAAAAGCTATAAAAAGAGGAATGTATAATGACGTGTAGATTACCTTTTTAGTTCTTCTTTCTTCTTATCCAACAAGAATTCACAGTCAAGTATAGTCGTTAAGTGTGTTGCGATTGCAAAGATATTGCATTATTTTAACATATACAAACAAATTCGCTAAAAATTCAAAATAATTACAAGCTGTGAGCAAAAGAAAGAACAACATTGTGCGTCGCTACACCTTATATATAATAAGGAGGGTGGTTTACGACCCAAAAACCTTACTAATCATCTTACTTTGTAAGCAAACAAACCACATAACTTTCTTTGAATAAAAATATGAAAATATGAATAATATGTGGTTATCTTAGAAAGAATTCGTATCTTTGTCAGCATGGATAGGCATTTATACATTATCAGTGGATGCAATGGAGCAGGAAAAACAACAGCTTCATATACTATTTTACCAGAGATTCTCAAGGTAGAAGAGTTTGTAAATGCAGATGAAATAGCTCGCGGCTTATCTCCTTTCAACCCTGATAGTATGGCTATTGAAGCTGGACGCCTAATGTTAAAGCGCATTGATGAACTTATACTTAAAGGCAAAAGTTTTGCCATCGAAACTACTTTAGCAACTCGTTCGTATGCAAAATTAGTGGAACGAGCACACAATTTAAACTAAATCGTTAATCTAGTGTACTTCTGGCTGAATAGTCCACAACTTGCAAAGGAGAGGGTAGCAAGCCGTGTTAGGAATGGTGGACATAACATTCCAGCTGCCGTTATCGAACGTAGATATTGCTTAGGCATTCTAAATCTGCTCGAAATCTTCCTCCCTATCGTAGATGAATGGACGATTGTAGATAACAGTAATATGCAGCAAGTGGTGATAGCAGAACAAAATAAAAACGGTAAAGCGATTATTTATGATGAAACTTTATTCTCAAAAATAAAACAATATGGAAAATAAAGAACAGTACGGAGAGTTTACTCGCAAGGTAATGCTGGGTGTAAAAAAGGCACAAGCAAAGATGATAAGAGAGAAAATCATGAAGGGAGAAAGCATCGTTGTAGCCGATGCAGATGGTCAGATTACAACTATTTCTGCACAAGAACTTGCTAAAAACAAGTAAAGAAAATATTTAAACCCATACATAGGGTTTACTTTTAATTTTCCACACTCTGGTAAATATATAAATAAAGAGGTTCTGCAATAAATATTTTGCAGAACTTTTTCTTTTATAAAAAGCGAGGGAAGAGTTGGCATATATATGTTGCCTACTCTTCCCCCGCAGGGATTTATAGAACGGCAGAGCCGTTATAAGTTTATTGTATTACTTGCCAATGTAGATTGGACGAATGCTATACATGTTGCTCTTTGGGGTTGTTGCGTTAATATGTGTGCTAACTACTGGCAAAGAAAGGCAACCATTGTTGTGATAATATGAGGTAAATGCTGTAGCTTGCTTCCAGTTTGAACCTGTAGAAGTCCAATAAAGAGCTTGGCTTCCTGGCTTGTCTAAGCGTGGGTTACCATCATTATAGGTCTGGTAAGAGCCTGCGAATGGGAGGAATACACCCTTTTCGAGTTGCACTTTTGTGAAGTTATACAATCTGCAGCAGTTTGTTCCATAAACACCAACATTAACTGTGTAGTTGATGTTTGAACGTCTTGAGCCACCAATCCATCTTGTAGTACCCTTCAAACAACGATCGTTTGTTGGAACATAGAGTACACCGACAACTGGTTTTCCGCCATCAATGTAGTAGCCAAGATATCCTACTGTGCTGCACATCAAGTGCTCGAAGTCGTGCTTAGAAGGCATTCTCCATGTTTTGTTAGATGCGGAGTAAGCGAGATCGCCGAACTCATCACGTGTAGAAGCCTGCTTTTGAATGTCTTGAGTTGATGTCCAATAGTGGAGATAGTTGCTGTGTCCATAGTGAGGAGCCTTTGCAATGTCGCCCCAACGGAAGTGATCGAACTTGTCGTTACCGAAGTTACGTGGCAACACTTGACCCATTGTGTACAATGGATAGCTTTCTGTATAGAAGAAATCCCATGGGTTCTTTGCAAGGTGATAGGCATCACGCCAGCCATCAGCCTTAGTTCCTGGTTCGTACTGCAAGTTGTATTTACCCCACTTAACGCCATCAATGTCTATCCATGGGTCGATAAGCTTCTCTACAGTATAAGCATAATATGATGCTATATCAAGCTTAAAGCCAGAGTCATGAATTGTATAAGTCTTGTTATCTGCAGTCTCTATAATATAGGTAGCTTCGAAATTATCGTCTGGGAATACTGCTACATATACTTCATTAACAGGAGTTGGAGGAACAATAGTAAGACCATCATTTACACGATTAGTTAATTCTCCTGTCTTTAAGTCAAATGTTGCCTTTGTTGTAATGCCCTTAATGGTAAGCTTTTTGATATTCTTTATCACAACACCTTCGTACTTGAAGTCTACTTTAATAACTGAATACTTCTTTGTAAATTGTATATCTTCTTCCAAAATTGGACCGTTGAAATTGATATTTGAAAGAGTAGTCCAAGTGTAATCAAAGTGGTTGAGGTTTTCTAACAAACCATTTTGTACCTTTGTAACTTCAGCACCATCTTTCTGTATAGTGCTTTCTTGCATGCTCAATTGCAATGTTCCTGGTGTAAGACTTTTGCTTCCATCTTGATAAGGGAAGAAGAATGCCAAGTCATCGCCAATCTTACAATTCAATCTGCCATCAAATTTAGAAGACACTCCTGCAGATTTTGTATAGAGTTGATCAAAACCTTGAGGGTTAGTAAGGTTGTAAGCGAGAATCTTATCTCCTACTTCCCATTGCGCTTTACCATTTAAATTGATGATAGAACGAGTTGCTACACCTTTAGATGCAGTTATACTTACTTCACGTTCAGCATTTTCATTTGGATTTAAAGCGTTTGTTTCGTCGTTGTTTAATTCGCTTGAACAAGATGTCAAACCAATTGCTACAACACACAATAATGTGGCGTAAACGTTTTTAAAATTCATAATTTTAAGAATTAGTTAATACTTTCTTTGTTGTTATTTAATTCAAATCTTCAGATTCTTCATCTTCTGATTCAGTGTCATATTCAAACAATAGCTGCTCCTTAGCATTACCACCTGGTCGTGGTTTAGGTTGAACACCACCATTACCACCTTCACCTGTACCTGCCAATAGGTAGCCTTCGAAAACTGTTGTTAATACATTAACATCTGGTTTTGCATACTTTTTCATCTCTAATTTTATTTTTCGATTATAGTTTATGATTTTAATTGTCTTCTGTATGAGTCGGCATTGGAAGTGGACATAATAGGTATAACATAACTGTTTTACTAATATGACATTATTATAGTGGCACTCCTAAATTCAACTAAGTTAGAAACTAAAGTTAAATATAGCCTATAAAAATCGATGTGCAAAGTTATACGATATTCTTAAATCACGCAAACAAATTAACTGAATAGTGTACATTCTTATAAATATTTAACCCGTTAGAATGGTAAAATAGTTGCATAATTTTACTTTTTTGGCGTTATTCCTTACTCTTAGAAACCCCGCTGCAAAGCCCTATAAACACTATGGATTTGCAAAACAATGTAAAGTATTTTTCAAAAGAGGCACTTCGCCTAACGAACTAATAATCAAAGCGTTGCAATACCCATTGTTTTGCAATGCAAAAGAGCCTGTTTTGCACGGCAAAAGCGCCTGTTTTGCGATGCAATATAGGCTCTTTTGCAAAGTGGAAATATCATTCTTGTCAGTTAATAAAATTTTCTTTACAAAACTGAACATATCTTATACTCTTAATTTTTTATATCTATAACACGTTGTAAGCATTTGTTCAACATTGTAAACAGGTGTAAAAAATACAATAATTTTGCTATATCCGCTTTTTTTTATATCTTTGCGAACCTTAATAAACAGCACAAACAATGACGATTAACAAACAGCTTTCTACTTGTTTGCTGGCGCTTTGGCTTGCTACGGGCGTGGCAACGGCAGCCAGCAAGTGTAATTTTGCCTATAACAATAGGTACTGTTCTATAACCGTAAAAGACTCGACTGACGAGAAAACAGCTGCCGAACGACTCAAAGACGGCAAGGCTAAGCCCGACGATAAGCTTGGTAAAGGCGTGGAAAAAGAGTTGCCTTACGACCAGCTTATCAAAAAACCGGGTAGCGTTCGCGAGGGTATTTTCACGGTAAGACATATCGAAGATAAGTGGTATTTCGAGATTCCAGACTCTATTATCGGCCGTTATCTGCTGGCGGTAACACGCTTTACGGGTGTGCCACAGAACTTCGGAAAGTTCTCTGGAGAGGCTGTTAATCAGCAAACTATCTACTTCGAGCAACGCGACGCAAAGAATTTGGTGTTGCGTGCTTATGTTCTTTCGCAAGAAGCCGACCCCGACAGCCGCATATCGAAGACGCTAAAGGCATCGACAGTAGACCCTATCATCGCTTCGTTCAAAGTTATCGGACGCAACAAAACTACAAAAGCGCAGATGATTGAGGTTACTCCGCTCTTTGCAAAAGATAATGGTGTGGTTAGCATTTCGGCCAATAGTGCTAAAGAACTCAAGTTGGGCGCACTCCAAGCCGACCGCACTTTCGTTGATACAATGAAGGTTTACCCCATCAATGTCGAGGTGGCTACGACACGAACCTATGCCAGTACGCCTTCGTCTTCGCCTGCTTCGGCAACTGGTGCAATGACGGTTGCACTGAACACGAGCATCGTTCTGCTACCAAAGGTGCCTATGCGAAAGCGTGTATGGGACAATCGTGTGGGCTATTTCACCAACCGATACACCATATTTAGCGACGATCAGACCAAGACAGACCGCCAACAATTCATCTCTCGCTTCCGTTTAGAGCCGAAAGATGTACGCAAATACCTCAAAGGACAACTTACAGAGCCTATCAAACCGATCGTTTTCTACATCGACCCTGCTACTCCTAAGAAGTGGGTTCCCTATCTAAAGAAAGGTATCGAGGACTGGAATGTGGCGTTTGAAGCGGCTGGTTTCAAGAACGCAATAAGGGCAGAGGACTTCCCAGACGACTCTACGATGAGTGTAGACGATGCCCGTTTCAGCGTACTTCGCTATCTTCCTGCCGAAATTGAAAACGCTTACGGACCTCGTATCGTAGACCCTCGCAGTGGAGAAATCATCGAAAGTCATATCTGTTGGTATCATAATGTTATGAACTTGCTCACAAAGTGGTACTTGATTCAGTGCGGACCGCTCGACAAACGTGCGCAAACCATGAAGATGGACGATAGTCTTATGGGCGAACTCATACGCTTTGTGTCGAGCCACGAGGTGGGTCATACGCTTGGTTTGCGCCACAACATGGGAGCAAGCCATGCTACTCCAGTTGAGAAACTACGCGATAAGAAGTGGGTAGAAGAGCACGGCCACACGGCCAGCATCATGGATTATGCTCGCTTCAACTATGTTGCTCAACCCGAAGATGGTATTTCTGAGCGTGGACTCTTCCCACGAATCAACGATTACGATAAGTGGGCGATACGCTGGGGATACCAATATCGTCCTGAGTTTAAGGACGAAATGGAGGAGAAAGAAAAGCTGATGGACGAAACAACAGCCATTCTTGCTAAGAATCCACGCCTCTGGTTCGGTGGAGAAGGACGCAACGAAGACCCTCGCGCACAGACTGAAGACTTGGGAGACGATAACGTTAAGGCCAGCGACTATGGTATAAAGAACTTAAAACGCATTGTTGTGGCATTGCCAGAATGGACCCGTCAGAAGAACGACCAGTACAAAGACCGCATCGAAATGTGGCAAAGCGTTATCCAACAGTTCAACCGTTACACCAACCACGTACTGAAAAACGTAGGCGGTAGATACCTTAACAACATGCCTGGACAGAAGCCTTACGAGGTGGCACCTGCACAGAAAGGCCGCGATGCAGTCGATTACATCGGCAGACAGCTTTTCGATGCGCCGCTATGGCTATACCCTTCTACGATGACAGACGTTACAGGAGTGGACGCTGCAGACGAGATTAGCGCACAACAAACTCGTGTTTTGAAAACGTTACTGAATGCTTCGCTCTTGGACAAGATATATAAAGACCAGCAAGCGAAGGGCGCTTACCAGTTTACCGACTATCTTAACGATGTTTTCCGCATCGTTTGGAAACCGCTTACGGGCCTCAACGATGTGAAAGCACGCACCCGCCGACTGCTCGAACGTGCTTATGTGGAACAGCTCGACAGCTTGCTGAACCCTACTAAAAAGGAGAAACCAACACCTGCCGACCGTGTTAATAGCTCTGATGCAATGCTCTATATGGAGCAACATCTTGCCAAAATAGAAGCCTTCTGCAAGGCACAGGCTGCCCAAAGCAAAGACATCGACCTGCTGCACTACAACGATTTGCTGCGCCAACTCAAACTTATCAGAGAGCGCAGAGTAGTGGTTAAGTAAGTTTTAATTATTCTAGGGGCTTTAGGTATTCTATATTTCATGGAATACCTATTGTTCCTATAAATATCCAAAGCCACTACCCCACACCACCAAAAGCAAATTAAGACCTGCTATCGTTAGTAAGAATGTTCTATCCTAAACGCTCTAAAAGAGTTCGCCAAGCCCATAAAAAAAGTGCTATAATATTGTAAAGTTTTATTCAAGTCGCAACTATCGCGTAACCATTTGACTTACAACGCTTTGCAATACCCCTTGTTTTGCATCGCAAAAGAGCCTATATTGCACGGCAAAAGTGCCTATATTGCAACGCAAAACAGGCTCTTTTGGAAAGTAAAAATGTCTACATTAGGGATATTCAGTAAATATCTAACTAATTGTTTGTCAGTGTAATATATTATT
>NZ_JABZSJ010000054.1:0-17473 GCF_015262605.1 Prevotella aurantiaca
GTCGGAGCTTTGTGCATAAAAAAGAGGATGTATCAATTTTGACACACCCTCTTATCATTAAAATATCATTTTGGCTTTTAAAGACCTAAAGCTTTTTTCGCATTTTCGTTATTAGGATTTACTGTCAATACTTTGTTAAAGTATTGTTTAGCCATTTCTTGATTGTTAAGCTTTGAATAATAATATCCAAGACCATAGTAAACCTGCTCCAAATATGCTTTTGCTTCATCATCAAGCTGTGGTTTTGCTTCCTCATATGCTGCAATCTTCTTATAGATATCAGCAACCTTGTCAGCATCATTCTTCATCTGTGCTGCATTAGCCTGATTAGACCAAATCCAATCAGAAATAGATGGGAACTTAACTACCATTTGATCGTAAATTGCAATGGCTTTATCCAAATAGGTATTCTTTACTGCTCTATCAGTTTCTGTTTCAGCTTTTTCTATCCATGCTTGAGCAAGTTTTGCCCAATCATTAGAGTTAGCATTTTGGTTCTTTGAAAGATAATCCATTTGAACTTTTAATGCATTTTCAACATCACCTTGAGCAATATAAACTTCAGCTATTGTCTTCATTGGCTCAAGATTTTTCTTGTCCATATCAAGAGCCTTGTTAAGATTCTCAATTGCCTTATCATATTCTTTATTACCTGCTAACGCTTTTCCATAAATAGCATAGTCATTAGCTACTTTCTTACCAGAACCGCTAAACATCTTGTTTGCAAAATTTAAAGCAGCAGTAAAGTCGCCCTTCTCAACCGAAGACATCATACCAACACGTGAAAGATATTCACTACTTGGGAAACGTTGCAAACCTGCTTCTACTATTTCCATAGCTTTATCATACTTTCTCAGAACATAAGCAGTATAGCTATATTTATAGAAGTTGTCCTCTGTTAAATTTGCACGATTAGCTTTATCGAACCAAGAAAGAGCTTCAGCAAATTTACCATCACCAAGCATAATTTCAGCAGCTGTAGCTTCTACGGGATAATTAGGCTCAACCTGACGAAGTTCTTCTAATTTCTGTATTGAAACTTGAGAATTTACGTGACGATATACTTTTGCATAACGCTCGTAGGCTGCAACATTATGAGGATCGAGGCTTATAGCAGTAGCGTAATGTTGAGCTGCAGAACCAGCATTACCAACACTATCTTGCAAAGCAACAATATCACCAAGAAGAAGATATCCTAATGTTCCATTCATCTTCTTGTTAGAAACGATAGAATTTGCAATCTTCATCGCTTCAGTAAAGTTACGCTGTGCCAAAAAAACGTTACCAAGAGCTGTAAGAGCTTGCTCATCTTTCTTATAGGTTTTAATATATTCTTTTATAAGGTCCTTACCAGCATTTAAATCTGTTGGTGCAGCTTCGATAGCGCTGATTATAGGATTTAGAGCTACCTTATAACCATCGTTTTGTGCTAATACAGGAGTTGATAAACTTAGTATCAAAGCTCCAGCTAATAAATATTTCTTTGTTTTCATAATCATTTATAAATTAGATAAACTTTATACTGGATTAGTAACTATGACTTAATATACAATAGAAAGTTTAATGATTTAATCGGTTTTTATTTTTACTTCACGAATTGTAATTTCAGCTCTATAAGGAAGCATACCCGTTTTTAACATTATCTTTTGTCCTATAGGACCAGCAATAAAGTTTGCAAATGCCCAGGGCAGAGCTTTATGAGGGTCTGCAACAATTGCGTAGATAGTTCTTACAAATGGATAACGACCATCAAGGAAATAAGCTTGATAGGGTTGCCAGCTATTATAATCTTCTGCTCTACTTGTTTTAGATATTGCCATGACGCGAATATCATTTCTAAATGTGGTGTTTGTGGAATCTTTTCGGTCATTCAACCAATTTGAGCCAATTACACCTATTGCGTTTGGAGTCTTCTTTACATATTCGATTACAGACTTACTATTCTTTGCTGCTACGATATTCTGACTCTTAATGTTTTTTCCATCTAATATTGAATCAACAACAAAATGTAGTGTTGCTGATGCTTTGTTATCGAATACAACTTCTATGTCTCCTTTATCTGAATTAGGATAAAGTTGTTTCCACTTTGTTACTTCGCCTTTAAGTAGACGCTTAACATCAGTAACTGTGATACATGAATCTAAGTTACTTTTATTGATGATAAATGCTATTCCATCATACCCTATAGGAAATACTGACGGAATAGGACCTTTACCTCTTAATATTGCATCTTCACCTTTTTGCAATCCGTGAGATGAAAATAAAAGATTCACCTTAAGGTCAAGGAGCATCTTCATTCCTGTGTTATCATCTGTATATACAGGTAAAAGATGAGTTTGAGGGAAACGATACTGATATACCTGCAATTCTTCGTCAATAAACTGACTAAAGCTTTCATCAGCGGCAAATTTAATTGTTCCTGATATTGGTGTATCTGTTCTACCATCCTTAGCTTTTTTCTCACCACATGATGAAAGAAAAACTACAGATGCAATAAATACTAAGAATATGTAGAATGCTGTTCGTTTCATAAAATACGAATTAATTTAATTTAAATGTAATTTAGATAGTGCGCGACATCTCAGGATTACCATTAATTAAACCAGAATTTTATTTTCGCATACTATTTTTTATCACGAAGTGCTTGAGCGTTTTGTTTGGTTCAACATTCTATACACATTTTGCGATTAACTGATAGAACCATAACTTAAAAAACAAATTTCACAATTACATAACCTTACAGATGAGTCCGCAACTTTCTGAGAACTCTGTAAATGAGAAATAAGCCATTCATTAACAAAACTTTCTCTAGTAACTACATTTGGTTTTACGCTTGATGAACCTAAGTCTTTCTCTCCAAATACGAGGAAAGAAAGACTATGGTTTGTATAATTCCTACAAAATGTAGCACTAAGTTCGATTCATTTTTTAATTAGTTCAGCTTAAATGTGATTGGAAGTTGGAACCAAACGTTAGCAGGTTGTCCGTTGTTCATACCTGGATTCCACTTTGGCATGCTGTTTACAACGCGAAGTGCTTCGCGGTCAAGTGCAGGGTCTACACCACGCATAACTTGTGCTTGGCTAACAGAACCATCACGTCCAACAACAAACTTCACAATTACTTTTCCCTGAATGTTATTTTCTGCTGCCGAAGCAGGATACTGCAAGTGAGATACAAGCCATGCTTGAACATTTCCTTTGAATGTTGGTGGTTGCTCAGCAAAAGTAAAGATCTTCTTTTCAATATCTTCTTTAGGAGCTTCTACCTTAGGAGCCTCTACTGGCTTCTCAATCTTAGGAATAATCTGCTCTGGCGTTGCCACAGTACTTTTATCAGCTACAATATTACGATCTTCAACACCTTCTTTTGTTTCAGCTCCGACTGCCTTGGTTTCTTTATTCATTTTAACCATTGGGGGCATTTCTTCCTTAACTTCTTTGTCATCTTTAATGACAGGTGCTGTAAATTTCACTGTAGCACGAGTTTCTGGAACAACTTTTTCAGGCTCAATCTTCTTGGGCTCTTCTTTCTTTTGTTGTTTCTTACGCTCTTCCTGCTCTTTCTTAGCTGCTTCTATTGCTTGCAACTCCATCTTAGCAGCATATGCTTCTTGTGCTGCAAGCTCATCATTGTGTTTCTTAACTTGATAAGCTAAATAGCCACCACCAATGAATGCAGCAACAAGCAAAATAATTAATGATTTGATATTTCGCTGTGAAACAGACTTACGAAGTTGATATGCTCCGTATGACTTGTTCTTATCAGCGAAAACCATATCGACCCATTTAGGATCGTATAAATCTATCTTTGCCATGTTTCTTTTCTTTAATTGTTATACATCATTAAAATTAAGCTTTAACACCCTTTTTCAAAAGCAAAGCTTTTTCTTCAGGTGTAACCTTATCAATGACATAAGTTGCAATATATGAAATCTGCATTTCATCAAGAATATCAACAAGATGCTTATAAGATGATTTATCAGTAGGCTTGATAATGACTGTCAAAGTTGGTACTTTCTTGCCATTTACATTACCTAACTTGATATTTGTAAGCTCAGCTTGATAAATGCTATCTGGATAAGCCTTTTCGTTAGCAGCTTTCTTCTTTTGCAAGTCTTGTACAGCAATACGCATATCGTTATAAGGAACGCTTGCGCCATTGTCTACTTCCTTGTGCTGAAGAACGTAACGAATACCAGTTTTGCCAGTGCTCCAATCAGCCTTTTTCAACCAATTAGGATTATCAAGTTGAGGTTTACCCTCACCATAGAACATCTTGTCATCTTCACCTATAAAGATAGTTATAGAGTGAGACTCCTTAGCTTCATTCTTCTTTGCGTCTTTTAAATTCTTGTCATTACTTGGCATTGTAAGCTCCATAGTTGAAGGCTTGCTAAGTGATGTACAAAGCATGAAGAATGTAATAAGCAACATAAGCATATCAACCATTGGCGTAAAGTCTACGCGAACAGTCATCTTTTTCTGCTTGCTTTCTTTTTTATTTGCCATTATTAGTTCTCCTTAGAAGCTGCTGTTGCAGCCTTTTTAGCGTCCAACTGTGTAATCATATAGTACTGACTTTCATCCATATCCTGGAGTTCGTTCATCACCTTCTTAACTGTACCATAAGGAGTATTTGCGTCAGATTTCAAAGCAATTTTAACTTTAGAATTTACTGTGCGAGCAGCATTAACCCATTGTTGAAATTCTGTCATATCCTGTCCTTCGATACTATCGAGAGGAATACCCATTTTGGGTAGTTCTTCACTTCGAGCTTTTGCTGATTTACTTAAAAAAGCTGGGAGTTTGTCTAATGGTGCTCCTATTGTAGATTCACCCAAAAAAGTTTTCTTCTGTTCTGGTGAAAGTTTTGCAACCATATCTACAATTTGTCCCAACTCATTAGTATTGTCGTAGCTCAAAAATACCTGGCCTTCGCCAGTTGGTTGACCAGCAGCATTCTTCTCAGGACTAATAATTACTGTAAGAACACCATTTTCAGGCGCTTTCATATCAGACACGGAACCAGGCGTATTTACTTTCACAGGCTCATTCTTTACGAATGTAGAGGTGAGCATGAAGAAAGTAAGCAGCAAGGTCATAACGTCTGACATCGGCGTCATGTCAATCCAAACGTCTTCTTTCTTAACTTTTACTTTACCCATAGCGATAATGTATTTAAAGGGTTAGCAAAAATTAAGCTTCTTCTGTATGGTTTACTTCGTATGTCTGAGCAATTGAGTAACCAACCTCGTCGAGTGCGTAAGTCAACTTGTCTACCTTGTTTGAGAAGTAGTTATAAGAAACTACAGCAAACCAAGAAGTAGCAATACCGAATGCAGTATTAATCAACGCCTCAGAAATACCAGCAGAAAGAGCAGTAGCATCAGTACCACCACCTGCAGACAAAGCAGAGAACGACTTGATCATACCAATTACAGTACCGAGAAGACCTGTAAGGGTACCAAGTGTAACGAGTGTTGCAATGATTGGGAGGTTCATTGTAAGAGTTGGCATCTCAAGCTGAGTTGCTTCTTCGTGAGCCTGTTGAATCTTAGCAACTTTCTGTGCCTTCTTCATACCTGCATTAGCACCACTTTCCATTGACTTATATGCGTTCAAAGAAGCAAGTACAACATTTGCAACAGAACCTTTTTGCTTATCGCAAAGCTGAGTAGCCTTGTTCATATCGTTATCTTTCAATGCAGACTTAATGTTTGCAACGAACTTAGGAAGTGTTCCATTACCAAAAGCGGTCTTTAAAGCCAACCAACGCTCGATAGACATAGCGAGCACAGTGAGCAACAATGTGTGAATAACAGGTACCACGATACCACCCTTAAAGATAGTACCCCATACGTCAGCAGGATGCTCTTTAGTTCCAGGATCTTGGAAATGCATATCATGTCCAAACCATGTAAAGAACAATACAAACGCTACGACACCGCAAACTGCGATAATCCAAAATGCGCCTCTAACTCCTGTGAAGCCCTCTGATTTCTTTTGTGGGGCTGCTTTTTGTTGTGTAGTTGCCATAAATGATAAAATTTTAATTTTTTAGTTATAAATGAATTGAATTATTAATATCTATTTGATTTTAAACTGATTGGATATTGAGTTATCAAAAACTGACCAACTTTCTCCGCACATTTTCGGCAAAGATAACAAATTATAGAGAACTACGTTCATAATTGACATCTTTTAACTGTTGTTTTTTGACTACTTTTATTATGTTTTTGCATCATTGTGGAAGTCTAAGTTTCTCCTTCTATCTCATTTCGTTTATTCATATTATAGGCATCAATTATTAAACCTTTATTATGAAATAAAAACTTTCTTTCGTTTATAGTTGTAAAACTAATTTCACCTTAATAGTTTCTTTCTTACACAATACTATTTTTTATTATATAAATTTAAAACGAAAAAACAAAGAGATTATTTCATTTTTGCCCTTATGAAATAATCTCTTTAACATATTTATAAGACACCTTATTATATATATGAAGTATTCTTCTTTATTTATACCTATAGGTGTAAATCGTGTCCCATTCTATCCTTCTTTGTTTTCAAATAACGGTAATCGTATTGGTTAGGACGTATTTCTATTGGAATATTTTCTTCTATTTCTAAACCATAAGCCTCTAAACCTACACGTTTTGTCGGGTTATTTGTCATTAAACGCATCTTATGAACACCAAGATGACGCAACATTTGAGCACCACATCCATAATTACGTTCATCAGATTTAAAGCCAAGATGTAAGTTAGCATCTACAGTATCTAATCCCTGTTCTTGTAACTTATAAGCAGCTATTTTGTTCATCAAGCCAATACCTCTTCCTTCTTGTTCCATATAGATCAAGACTCCTTTCCCCTCGGCCTCTATCATCTCCATTGCTTTATGCAATTGTTCACCACAATCGCAGCGTTCGCTACCAAGAACGTCGCCAGTAGCACAAGAAGAATGTACACGTACTAATACCGATTCATCTTCGCTCCACTCACCTTTTATCAACGCCATATGTTCAACGCCTGTAGATGTTTGACGGAAAGGAATTAAGCGGAAGTGTCCATATTTTGTAGGCATATCAACTTCTACACCAACTTCAATACTTGTTTCGCGTTTTAAACGATAAGCAATGATATCTTTTATACTGATAATTTTCATGTCCCACTCTTTAGCTTTTTCAATGAGTTGGGGCATTCTTGCCATTGTTCCGTCATCATTCATGATTTCCATTAACACACCTGCAGGGAAACAACCAGCCATTTTACAAAGGTCTATTGCGGCTTCAGTATGCCCAGAACGACGCAAAACACCATTGTCTTGTGCATATAATGGATTGATATGTCCAGGTCGACCAAACGTTTGTGGTGTTGACTTTGGATCAGCCAAAGCCTTTATAGTTTCCGAACGGTCATGAGCAGAAACTCCCGTTGAACAACCTTCCAATTTGTCTACAGTTACGGTAAATGGTGTACCAAGCACCGATGTATTATCAGATACCTGATGTGGTAAATCTAATTCTTTTGCGCGTGAAAGTGTTATTGGGACACAAAGAACACCACGAGCATTTTTCAACATAAAGTTCACCTTTTCAGGCGTAATCATTTCAGCAGCCATAATGAGGTCGCCCTCATTCTCTCGGTCTTCATCATCTACTACGATAACGAATTTACCTTCTTTAAAATCCTTTACAGCATCTTCAATGCTACTGAGTTTGAAGTTCTCCATAATTGTATTCTAAGTTTAAGGTCGATTTTAAATAAAATACGACCTTCGGTTTGATTTATAATTATTCTATTGTTACTGTTTCTGTTTAGCTATTATCTTTTCGCTTTCTTCAATAATATTATCGTTGGTCTGCTTAATAATTTTCAAATCACGATACAAGCGTAACCGGAAGCCCCACATTCTGAAATAAAGGAATAAGCCTACAGGTAAAATAATAGCTGCAGCTATATTCAGCCACTTATATTCAAAAGGACGTGTATGTGCTTTAGTTATCAATACAGGATACTTGTTAAGTTCTGAAAGAATTAACTTATTGCGTGTATTGGATAAATCATCAATAATCGTTTCAAGATTATTGCTTAATTGTTCTATCTCATGATCTGGCTGATATTTAAAGAATGTCCTAATAAAATTAGGAGGTGATTTTAAATTACTTTTTTGCACATAAGCTACAATATCTGCATTCATTTCTTTCAGCATAGTAGCATCAACAGCATACTTTGGTGCATTAATAATCACTTCCTTACTGCTAATACTTCGTTTTATACGCAAACCTAATATGCGCATAGCAAGATTACGATACATGTCAATATTGAAGACTGCCGAATCTTTATTAGCCTTGTAAGTAATAAAGATTGCTGTTGGTATAAGAATAGCAGGAGAAAGTCCTCTTCCAAACCATACAGCCCAATCGCCTTGTCTTGACATTCGATAACCTGTATTATTTAATATGTAATAAATAATAAAGACGAACACACTTATTATGATGGGGACTCCCAATCCTCCCTTACGAATAATTGCACCTAAAGGCGCACCAATAAAGAAGAAGATTAGACACGTTAGCGATAATAAATACTTATTTATTTCTGCGATATCGTGCATTCGTATCATTTTATCTCCATCACTGGTTATCATACTCTTAAAATCAAGATCTGATACAGTTTGTTGAGAATTTATCAAAGCACGTTCAATGGTTTGCCTACGCTCTTCAGGTGTCATTTTATTGTAAAGCGTGTCTAAATCAAAGTTTTTGGTTGAAGCAAGTGTCTTAGCTTTTACCAAATCACTCTTCTTTAGTTGCAAAACAGGATAAAGAACTTGTCGCGCATCTTGATAATATGCGTTGCCAACACTATCAAAAACTTGAACAAGCGAATCTTTATCGTGGCGGATTTTAGCAATACTCTTCGTACGGGCATCATCAGAAATTCTCGACATATCAATACGATTGAATTCGTCACTGAAGTCTATAACTAACTTTTTGTGAACAAATGATTCGCGACGATAAGGCACACTGGCACTACTACCAAATTCCTGCGAACGCATGTTTTCAAACCATTCGCCATTCCATAAATTTAAAACAAGATGTTTCTTCTCTGCTGTTGACTGCAATAAACCCGAATCGGCAAGTATGATGGCTTGATCTTCGTACGAATCGGTCATGCGGTAAATCATTATGTTATAAAGGCGTCCTGTTTTTAAATCACGCTTTTCAACATAAAGATTGGTATCTGGTATACCATCATAGAAGACTCCCTCAGGAATTTCCAATTCAGGATTCTTCTGCTTCATCGAATTCAACAACTGATTAAAATGTTTTTTAGCATTAGGACCAATGGTATCTTGGAAAAAAAACGAAACAAGTGCTATAAAAAATGTAAAAATTATTACTCCTCTGAAAGCTTTAATAAGCGAAATACCTGCAGCCTTTATAGCTGTAAGTTCTGAACTCTCACCAAGATTTCCAAAAGTAATAAGCGATGATAATAAAACAGCAAGTGGCAATGCTTCTGGAACCATCATCAAGCTCATATACCAAAAGAATTCTCCAAGAACATCAAGAGAAAGACCTTTACCTATCAGTTCATCAACATATTGCCACAGAAATTGCATCATCAGCACAAATAAGCTAACGATGAAAGTTCCTACGAAAAGCGTTCCAAACTGCTTTATAATAAATATGTCTAACTTTCTGATACGAAACATTTTCCGTTGTACAATGTACTAACTCTGCACAATTGTTTTGCAAAAGTACATAAAATAATCAGAGTAACCACCGATTTTTCATTTTTTATGTACAAACACAAATCATAAGGTATATATACAACTATCAAAAGCATATATTTTTGAAATATCATCAATAAATTTTCAAATAAATTTTGTCGGTTCACTTTTTTTATATACCTTTGCAACCGCTTTTCAAAAGCAGTTTGTTTAAGGGTTTTTGGCGGGATAGCTCAGTTGGTTAGAGCGTCGGATTCATAATCCGGAGGTCCGGGGATCGTAGCCCCGTCCCGCTACATAAATAAAAGGAGTTACATGGCGTAACTCCTTTTTTATTTTTATTGCTTATTCTTTGTTTCACTCACTAAGAAATGAGCATAGTAACAAATAAATAAGTTCAAAACTGTATCTTCTTATAAATGAATCAATTATGACTTATTGAAGTGTAAGTAATCTGGTAATTAGAAAAATGTAATTACAAATAATCAAAAACGTAATTACGTTTTTTAAAATTATAATTACAAATTTCAAATTCGTTATTATAATTTTTCAAGTACTTTTTATCATTAGCAAACATTTTAGTGTACTTTCTAAAATCACACTATTATTTCAATAGATAACGTCGTCTTGAATCAATATAAATCTAACAGCTTTGCAAAAAATGATTCACCAAATAAGGATGGCAAATTTTTAAACAATAAACAAAGGTGGTAATAAGTTTGTAAGGTATAGAATTTTCTGCACCTCTATTTATTGATAGAAGTGCAGAATTATTTTTATTGTTTCACAACTTTCTTACCATTTACAATATATACACCTTTGGGTAATTTATTTAAGTCATTAGATATGCTAATACCACTAAGACTAAAGTTTTTTTGTGTGTCTTTAGCTTTATTAGCAGGAAATTCAATAGATGTAGCATCTTTTGTAATAGAAACCCAATCCGTTACTACTTTATCATCTTTTCCAAAAAGAGAATAATAGGCATATTCACCTTGTTGAAACTCTTGCCAATATGCTCCTTCAGGTAAATTAACAATACATTCGATGAGTTCGGGCTTATTATCCCATATCCAACTGATACTACCTGCGTAATTATCTGTATTTATGCCACCACCTTTAGCACGTAAATTACAACGTTCAAATTTCCAATACCCATCACACAAGCCATATTCTCCTCCACTTACTTCAATAGTACAGTTACTTACAATAATAGAGCCTCGGTTAAAAATACCCTTTTGGAAGTTCTTATCGCTTGCAGTAGAAGAGCCTATTATAGTTAGCTTACCATCACCTATGAATGTTAAAGTATTATCTGGACCATTCCAAAGTCCCACACTCTTTTCAGAAACAATAGTATTGTTTCCAATGATTCGAATGGTTAAGTCTCCTATAATATTATAGATACCTGGACCATTTATTGTTTCTGCTGAATTATGAATAGTTGCATTTTCAAGCGTGAGGGTTTTGGTTGCTTCATCGTACTTTACAATACCTGATACACCATCTATAACAGAAAGATCATCACAATTGTCATGGGTTATTGGTGCACCAGCTATTGAAATTTCATTTTCTTCTGCTTGTGCTTGTACCTTAATTGTCCACATCGTCGCCACTATGGCAAGGATGAACGAAAATAAAACTTGTTTCTTCATGATTCTTTTGTTTTTAATGGTTGATAATTGGACAAATACTCTTGCTGTGTCGTTTATTCCTAAAATAAACGATTCTTTGCTACTTGAAAAGAAGTAGTAAGTTGATAATGATGCAAATACTTCGAGGGTGTGTCAAAACTCGTTTTCAGCTAAAGACAGCTATCATTTTGTAAAGAAAAACCGTTACCAAAGAGTTAATAACTCAATGATAACGGTTACTTTAATATTTATGAGGGAGTGAAACTGTTAATATGAAAGGAAGCTTTTCTGAATTCTTAGTTTTGACACACCCCCAGAATTATTTTTATTGTTTCACAACTTTCTTACCATTTACAATATATACGCCTTTGGGTAATTTATTTAAGTCGTTAGATACGCGAACACCGCTAAGAGTATAAATTCCTTGTGCAGTTTTAACAGCTATATTAATGTTTGGAGTTTCGATAGATGTTGCATCTTTAACTATCATAACCTTATCAGTTACTTTTTCTCCATTCAAAGCAACACAGTGCATAGATGGGTCAAATGCTGCGCCTGAAGGTTCAGATATTTTACTTCCTATCATAGTAAGGGTGGCAAAATCACAAATTGAACCTTTTTCTGTACCTTCTGCAGTTATTGTGGCATTCTTAATTATAAGATTTTCGGTTTCACCATTAAACCCTGCAATACCATATTCTTTACTTTTAGCATTTATGGTACAATTTTCGATTGTAAGATTGCCCTTGTTTGCATAGATGGCACAATTTTTCTGACAGGTTATGTCAAGTGTTCCTTCACCTGTAATGGTAATTGAGTTTTCATACAAAATACCAGAGGCGCTTTCTGTTTGAAGTCTATTATAACCAGATACTTTAATAATCAAGCCATCAATTTTAGAAGAAATGGCAGTTTTATACTTATCTCCAATTATAGATGCATTTTCCAATGTAAGTGTCTTTGTTGCATCATCGTACTTTACTATGCCACTCACACCTGGTATGAAAGATAGGTCTTTGCAGTTTCTAGAAGTTACTTGTGTAAGCGCAATGGTGAGATCGTAATACTCTTGAGCTTGTGTTGTACTTGTCCACAATGTAGCCATTGCTACAAGCACAAATGAAAGTAGTGCTTTTTTCTTCATAATTTTTTGTTTTTAAAGTTTTATAATTAGATAAATATTTTATTTGGTTCAGCTTTTCAAAAAATGGTAAAGGAGAATACAGAAAGTCCCACTCACAACTCCTTGTTACGGAGGTGCAAATGGGACTTTTATGGAAATTTGGTATTATTGTTTCGATATGCTGCATTACAGCTTTTCGAAATATTTTCCGTTAATAGTTTCATTGTATTCGGGCTTTTAAAGGTTGTTGTTTGTTAGACTAACGCTTGCAAATGTAAATCATTTTTTTGAGAATTGCAAGAGATATTGCAAAAAATTGCTAACAATTGTAAACCTACCCGAGATAGAATTAACGTCTTAATAAATGAGTTTCATTCCTACATAGAAACAACGTGGAAGCGACGGACCATATATATAGGAAGCATCTCGATTCCACCCTTTGTCTAAGTCATGCTGATAAACATTACCTATATTTTGTATTCCTGCATTGATTTGAGCTTTTATTTGTTTGAAAATATTGAAGTCATAACTTGCTTTTACACTCAGTGTAAAGAAAGAAGGTGTATGTACTACAACAGGGTTATCTACACCAGAACCTGCAGCATGACCTACAAGCATTGAGCCATTGTAATTACCAGATACAGAAACTGACATGCGCTTTATAGGAGATGATTGTAATGTAAAATAGCCATATACGTTAGGTGTACGTAAAAATTTCTTTTCTGCTGGTGCATCTTCGTCCCATTCCACAGCATCTTTATATTCGCTGCGTTGTATTGTTAGTCCACTTTGCAAAGAGAACCATTTTGAAAATACTGCTTTTCCTTCTGCATTCACTCCCCAAACTGTTGCTTGATTTGCATTGAAACGTTCGAGAATACGAATACCATTCTCATCGTGGTCGTTTAAAACACGCTGCGCAAACACATTATTTAAGTGTGTAAAGAAGCCTTCTATCAAGAAATTTGTCTGCACATTACCAATGTTTAAATACATATCGGCAGAAAAGCTCAGACTATTGGAACGTTCTTCTTTCAAATCTTTTGCTAAATAGGTTTTTATTCGTTCACCGCCTGCCATGCTCGTATGTAAATCTTCATCGAAAGTTTGAGGCGCACGGAAACCACCAGCATAGGTTAAACGCAAATGAATATTAGGTGTTGCATTGAAGCGCAAATTTAATCGTGGACTAAAAATAAGATGGTTGATAAGATTGTGCTTATCGAAACGTCCACCTAAGAGAATACCCCAATGTTCATTCTTCCATTCGTTTTGCAAAAACAAACTACCTGTACGTACAGTTTGTCGGGTTATGACATCATATCCAAGTGCGTGGTCTTTTAATGCATCGTAGGTATATTCTGTGCCTAAAGTAAGTTGGGCAGGCATAAAAAGCAGATTTCCAAAATTGTGAACGAACTGCATTCCTCCCATTAAATTTGTATCGTGTGTTTTGCTATAAGCTTTTAAAGCCTCGGCTTTACTTTCGTCAGAACCATCGCCTGTGCCTCCATAATAACTATCGCGTGATACGATTTGAAAAGAAGCATAAGCTGTGAGATGATTCAACCCGTTTGGAGTGAATAGATCGTAACTCAGCGAGCCACCATTAATATTATGGTCGAGTTTCTCTGCAATATTTGATTCGTGCATAGGAAGATACAAATTGTTTCCGCCACGACGATATTCATTCAAAGCATGATATTGCAATTTCAGTTTAGAATAGTTATTTAATCGCAGGAAGGCGCCCATGCCTATCGTTTTATTGATAAGCTTTGGAAGGTCGGTAAATCCATCTTGATCTCTGTCGTAACCACCACGATTTCTGCTCTGTCCATAAACTGAAAATCCAGCTTTATTATTACTTGACACGATGGAAGTATTAACAGTTGTGTTGTTATCAAATGTTTTTCCTCCTTCGTAAGCTGTGAAAGTATGCGCCAATTCAGCGTAATTGTTCAAGGGTTCTTTCGTAATAATATTGATTGTTCCGCCAATTGCTGACGAACCATATAATGCAGAACCGCCACCTCTTACAACTTCTACTCGTTCTATCATGTTGGCAGGAATTTGCTCTAAGCCATAAACTCCTTGCAAAGCAGAGAATACGGGGCGCGAATCTATGAGTATTTGCGAATAATGTCCATCTAATCCATTGATGCGAACTTGCGAGAACCCGCAGTTAGCACAATTATCTTCTGTGCGAACACCTGGCTGAAAGTTTAATCCTTGTGCCAAACACATTGAATTGGTAATGTTGAACATACGTGTATCTATTACATTCACCAAGGTTGGTGCATTGCGTCGTAAAGAAACGCTTCGATTTGATGATACCACTACTTCGTCTAATGCTACCTCATCAGTTGTTAATACAAAGTCGATTGTTTGGTTTGTATTCTTTTCCACTTCGAGCGTTTGTTTTGCAGAATGATATCCTGTTGCACGCGCTCCAACTATCTGTTTACCGAGTGGTAAATCTTCCAAATGATAATAACCTTCTGCATTGGTAACGCTTACTATCATTGTTCCTTCTACTTGCACAGCCACGTGTGGTATTGGTTCTCCAGTGGCTTTATCAGTTACGTGCCCAACAATATTTGCATTTGTTTTCAATTCTCCATTTGCACTCAATGTCATCGGCACTATTACCAATACGATGAGCATTATAAGTTTAAACCCATTTAGGGCTGTCGTGTACTTTTGTTTCATTTCGTTTTTTAATTTGCTAATTAATTTACCAAAGTGTTGTGAACATTCTTCATTGTTCAGCTTTTCATCGGTGTTTATTCGTATGATGCAAAGTTACTGCTATTTGTTTTTCTTCACAATACCTATAACTTAGGATTTTTAAGAATATGGTATTCCCCAAAAGTTAGTAAGTTAGGCTGATAAATCCTATGCCATTTTCAACAGGTTGATAATGATAAAAAGTAATTATCATCGGTATGATAATGAATTATCAGACATATGATAACGGATTATCATAAGCATGATAATGACTATTTATCTTTATCAACATTCTAAAAAAGGTGTATCAAAACATTTGCTTTGATACACCTTTTCTAAAAACAAAGTAAAAACTTATTTAATTCTTTCAGCTAAGGATTATCTAATAACCTTTGTTATCGATTTCTTACTATTGCTGTATGTTATAGTCTTAATATAGATTCCCTTTTCACACTTAGGTATTCTGCGACCAGACAAATCGAAGTAGGTTGTATTCACAATCTTTGCGTCAGAATCTATGTCGTTTATGTTTGTTGAAGGATTCTTTGCCCATACAATTTCTGAACGACTTACCTCCTCACCTATCTTATGAAGAACTTGCACGCCTACTCTATCGTAGTTTTCAACCATTGCAAAGAATAAGTGCATATCGCCTTGATGATAGAAAAATTGCTTGTCCTGAAATAAGTATGGGATATCTATCATGTCTTCTTCCAATCCCGAATAATCCTCTTCGGTAAATGTCATCGGTTTATCATCTGTGTCAAAGTACACATTATAATATAAGTAGTCGGGCATTATGTATTTTCCATTTACGTCTTTAGTTTCCATAACGAACTTTACACTCATGCCATCCGTCTCGTCGTAAGGCGATATTTCCTTAATTATCGGTGCTGCAGGCTTACGCAAAGTCATATCATACATTTTAATAGTAGGTTCTCCGTAAGCAGCCCATGCAGCAATGGTTTCGCTTCCTTCGTTTATAATCATTAAACTATTTGGCGCACTCACAAGCTTTTTCGTATTTTTATCGTAACTGAATACTACTTCATCGGCCTTTTCAGCTTGCATATGTTTCTTGCCTTCATCGTCTATTCTGAACGAACAAGTTGCTGGGAACATGAAGACGTAGGCGTGTTCGTCTTCAGCAATTCCGATGTATTGCGACTTAAAAACAACAGTGTTTCCTTTTATTTCTCCCTTTATCCATAAAGCATCGTTGTCTTCACCACTAAACATATATGGACATTGAATATAGGCTTCTGTTTCTGATAAAGCAACCTTTATATTTTCTTCTTTTATATTTCCTCTTACATCTGTGTAAGTAATAGTGAAGTTTTGAGCTTCCAATTCGTCGGGCAACTCTGTTTTCTCTTCCTTAAATGGCTTTATAAGAATATTGGAAGTGGCAAATCCTTGCCATTGTCCTTCGTTGTCAGTTAGTCCGATGATAACATTTGGAAGCTCTACTTCGTTATTCATTCCTTCATCTTCTTGCGCCAATACTCCATCGGTAAATGTGAAATGGACGTCTCCCTTGAACTGCTTATTGCTATCATATTCGGGAACATATATCCAGTCTTCCCCGTCTTTGATAAGTACTAAACGAGTTGCATATAGCTTTATCTTCTCATTATTGTCATTATAACCAACATCAATAGCTTGCGGAGTGTGTAGCGTATATTTGCCTTCTCCGTTAGATTCTAACTTCGTATAAGAAAAAGTATAGCATTTCCCAAGTGCATTGAATAGATAAAGATTGTTATCTTTGCCTACAATATAACTAGCTAAAGCACAAGTTTGACGAGAAAAACTTGCACTTCCATTCTCAGGTACTGCACAAATGGAAATACGTTGCAATTCGTCTGTCTCTTCACCAGCAGGTTTGTCTTTTATAATTTCTTCGTCTTTTACTGGTAGTACCGTAGTTAAACTCTTAGATTGCTGCATTACTTTTGCTTTCTCCAAAAGTAAAACATTGCCATTTAAAAGAACATAAGATGGTGTTTGGGCCAAAACACAATGGCTAATTAGTGTCATTACCGACATTAAGATAAGTTTTTTCATAAGCATTTATTATTTATCAAAAATATAATAACATTTAAATCTTAGTAATATGCTTTAGGTTAATGCTTTCATGCATCGATGATGCAAAATTATTGATTTCTTTTTAATTATTAAAAACTTCTCTATATTTTTTGGCGTAATGGACATTTGGTAGGCTGAAAAGCTCACGGATTTTAGTAATG
>NZ_JABZSJ010000006.1:0-60282 GCF_015262605.1 Prevotella aurantiaca
GCTTGTCAATACAAGCTTTATGCTGAAATATTGTTTTTAAGGAACGACTATTTAAAACTTATCACATATCGCAGCAAAAATTCTAACAAGTGATATTTCTTTTGTAATACGTTAGCAATTTAAAGGATTCGTTTTTCATGGTTTTAATAATGCTGTGTTGGCTCTACTATGATGCTATTCCAATAGTTTTGTTATTTGCTCTTGAACTTTCTCAGCAGGTACAACATGCAAACCACTCTTGTCTAATTCTACCAATCGGTCGGCAATGCGCAGTGCTAATTCCAAATCGTGGGTGGAAAGGAACACCACCTTATCAGTTTCTTTTGCCAAACGATGGAGAAGTTGCAGCATTTCAACCTTCGATGGAAAGTCTAAAAACGATGTGGGTTCGTCTAATAAGATAATGGGTGTTTGTTGTGCCAATGCTTTTGCTATCATTACTTTCTGACGTTCGCCATCGGATAATGTCTGTACCATCCTGTTTTTCAAGTGATTGATTCCCACCATATTGATAGCTTCAGCCACTATTTTTTGGTCGTTATCGCTGAGCTTTCCCCAAAAGCCTGTATAAGGCATACGTCCCATGCCTACCATTTCGGTAACATTAAGGTTTTGCACATCGGTTTTATAGGTGAGAACAATACTGATGTACTTCGCACGTTCGCGCTGCGAAAGCAAGTCAATATCGCGACCATCCAGCAGAAGTCGGCCGCTAAGTTTCGGCAGAAATCCTGTCAAGGTTTTCAGTAAAGTAGACTTTCCTATACCATTTGAGCCTATCAAGCAAGTAAGTTCTCCACTCTTTATTTCTACATTTATGTCGGTTACAACAGGCGCAAATCCCTTATAGCCCACCGATAGTTGTTCGAGCGATATTTTCATTAGTTCGCTTGCTGATTTAATATGCCGTGCAAGTTAGCAATTTTCTTCTTTCTTTCAACAGAGTAAACGCTTTGCTTTTCGTCTACGTACGCAAATAAAAGATACGCTTTATTAAGTAACATACTGCGCAAAGGGTTTGTTTTGTAGCTGCCTTCTGCATATAAAAGTTCAGCTAACATCTCTAAACGATCGATTCTTTCCTTGTCGTCCCATTCGTTATTAGCATAGCAGATTAACTCTTCCACGCTCATGTTACGCAACAGAGTGTAATCTCCAATATACTGACGATACATATCTTTCAGAATATCGTCGCGCTCGTCTTCTTTCTTTTTCATCATAACGGCAAGCGCAGTTGCAAATTCTTCTACCAATCTAAGGAAATAATCTTGTTGTATCATAACTTTATATGTATAATCATAAAACTACGACAAAGGTAATAAAACTTTTAAGAACAGAAAGTAGTTCCTATTTATTTTGTAGCAACAAAGATAGTTTACTACGATACTTAAAGCATCGTTGAGAAGGGGAAACAAGTAAGTTGTATATTATTTAACATTCGTTTGATACTATTTGTCGGTAAAAAGTTATCTTTGTGCTAATTTAAATAAATATCAACACATAAGTTAGACTTTTAAAATATAAATTATGAGTGCGTTTATTGCTATTATTCCGATTGTCTTACTCTTCATTCTTATGTTAGGTTTGAAGATATCAGGACACAAGAGTGCTTTTATTACGTTGCTCGTTACCATTGCAATAGCATTATTCATCGCGCCTGCTATGATTTTGTACCAGAAAGCTTTACGCTTATTGGTGTGAGCTGGGCTGTCGTGGAAGACGTATTGAAAGCTGTGTTTCTAATTCTCATTATCATTTCAATCGGCGGATTGATGGTTCTACTTGCTGTTTGATAAGCCATCGTAAGAATTTCTTGATTACTTCGAGAAATATATCCAGAAGAAGAAGATATTGAGAATACTAATATCCTTTCTTTTCAAATATGACGTCATATTCGCCAAAATATGACGTCATATTTTGCGAAAAATGACGTCTTATTTATTTTAGCATCTATTCAGCACTACCTTTTTTAAGGTTCATAATTTATAAGTAAGGTGTAAATGCTTGCTATTCTGATAACAAATGCGTACCTTTGCACGCTGACAAAACAAAAGAAAATTTAATGAAAAAACTCTATATAGAGACATACGGCTGCCAAATGAATGTGGCAGACTCGGAAGTTGTTGCTTCCGTTATGAAGATGGCAGGATACGATGTGTGTGAGAACGAAGATGAGGCTGACGCTATTTTCCTCAATACTTGTTCCATACGAGAGAATGCAGAAAATAAGATTTATAACCGCTTGGAAACTCTTTATGCCGAAAAGAAAAAAGGTAGAGAGGTTATTCTCGGTGTGTTAGGTTGTATGGCAGAGCGTGTACGCAAAGATTTAATAGAAAATCATCACGCTAATCTTGTTTGCGGACCAGACTCGTATCTAAATTTACCTGAAATGATAGCACGCTGCGAAAATGGACATAATGCAATGGACGTAGATCTTTCTACTACGGAAACTTATCGTGACATAGTTCCACAACGTATTGGCGGTAATCGCGTATCGGGCTTTGTAAGTATTATGCGTGGTTGTAATAATTTCTGCCACTATTGCATCGTACCATTTACACGAGGAAGAGAACGTTCTCGCGATGTAGAAAGTATTTTGCGTGAGGTTAAAGACTTGCACGATAGAGGTTTCAAAGAGGTTACGCTATTAGGTCAGAACGTAAACTCATACGGATTATTAGCAAATGGAAAGCGCCCAGAAAACGGAACTTCCTTTGCTGAATTATTACGTTTAGTTGCACAAAGCGTACCCGATATGCGTGTACGTTTTTCAACTTCCAATCCAGAAGATATGACAGAGGATATTCTGCATGCAGTAGCCGACGAGCCAAACCTTTGCAACCACATTCACTTCCCAGCACAAAGTGGAAGTAATACCGTACTGAAGAATATGAACCGCAAATACACCCGCGAAGATTATTTGGAAAAAGTCGCAGCTATTCGCCGAATTATTCCGAACTGCGGACTTACAACCGACATCTTTGTGGGCTACCATAACGAGACATTAGAAGACCAAGAACTTACGCTCTCTTTGGTTCGTGAATGTCAATTCGATTCTGCTTTTATGTTCAAATATTCTGAACGTCCTGGAACTTATGCAGCAAAGCATTTACCCGATAACATTTCGGAAGAGGAAAAGGTACGCCGTCTGAATGAACTTATCAAACTTCAAACCGAGATTTCTGCAATTCAAAACAAGAAAGACGTAGGCAAGGAATTTGATGTACTGATAGAACGTTTCAGCAAACGTAGCCGAGAGCAACTTATGGGCCGCACCGATCAAAACAAAGCCGTTATCATTCCACGCGGCAACCATCATATTGGTGAAACTGTGCGTGTCCGCATAACAGATTCAAGTTCAGCTACACTCATCGGAGAGGTAGTGGAATAAGATTACAGCTCTTCATTTAAACATATAACTTTGTAAGTAATGAAAGAATTTCTCCAAATATTGCGAAGGTTTGTTCCACCTTATAAAAAGTTTCTTGTAGGGTCGGTAATCTTCAATATCCTGTCTGCATTACTAAATATCTTCTCTTTTGCAGCACTCATTCCTTTACTCCAAATACTTTTTAAAGTAAATACGGGTATAAAAGCAACTCATTTAGTGGCGTGGAGCGATGGTTCTTTTAAAGAAGTGTTGGCAAACAATGCCGACTATTACACACAGATGTTTATCACAGACTGGGGACCAACAACAACTTTACTTATTATTGGTTTAATGATGGGCTTTATGACATTCATGAAAACAGGTGCCTATTTCCTGTCTTCAGCTTCTATTATCCCAGTAAGAACAGGCGTTGTTCGCGATATTCGCAATCAGCTTTACCAAAAGATCACATCACTTTCGCTTGGTTTTTTCAGTGAAGAGCGAAAGGGAGATATTATTGCCAGAATGAGCGGTGATGTGCAAGAAGTAGATACTTCCGTAATGTCTTCGCTTGATTTGCTATTCAAAAACCCAATCCTTGTATTGATTTACTTCATTACCTTGATGGTTATATCGTGGGAACTGACTGTTTTCACCCTACTTTTTGTTCCAATTTTTGCTTGGTTTATGGGCATTGTAGGAAGGAAATTAAAGCAAAATAGTATTACTGCACAAGCCCTTTGGAGCGATACCATGAGTCAAGTAGAAGAAACTTTGGGTGGACTACGCATCATCAAGGCTTTTTGTGCTGAAGGTATGATGAACGATAGGTTTCATAAAGTAAACTCAATGTATCGCAGCGACATTATGCGCGTAAACATTCGACAACAGATGGCTCATCCTATGAGCGAGTTCCTGGGCACAATTATGATTATTGTTGTCTTGTGGTTTGGCGGTACACTTGTATTAGGAGAGTCTCCTGTCATCAGTGGTCCTACCTTTATTTATTATTTAGTCATTTTATATAGCATTCTTAACCCATTAAAAGAAATATCAAAAGCGGGCTACAACATTGCAAAAGGTTTGGCCTCAATGGAGCGAATAGACAAGATATTGATGGCAGAAAACAGCATTAAAGAAGTGGAACAACCCAAGCATATTGAGGCTTTCAACCACCAAATAGAGTTCCGCAACGTCAGTTTTGCATACGATACGATTATAAAAGAAGATGGTACAACAGAGCCAAAATGGGTTTTGCGTAACATCAACCTGAATATACCAAAAGGCAAAACTATTGCACTTGTAGGACAAAGTGGTAGCGGAAAATCTACATTACTCGATCTGATTCCTCGTTATTACGATGTACAAGAAGGCGAAATACTGATTGATGGTATCAATATCAAAGAACTCGGACTACACGATTTGCGCCACCTTATTGGCAATGTAAACCAAGAAGCCATTCTTTTTAACGATACATTCAAGAATAACATTTCGTTTGGGGTGTCGGCTGATGATAACAAAATTGCTGAAGCTGCTAAGATTGCCAATGCTCATGACTTTATCTCGCAGACAGAAGAAGGTTACGAAACAAATATTGGCGACCGTGGAAGTAGACTTTCTGGTGGACAACGCCAACGTGTTAGCATTGCCCGTGCCATTTTAAAAAACCCTCCTATTCTTATTCTTGACGAAGCAACTTCAGCACTGGATACTGAAAGCGAACGTTTAGTGCAAGAAGCACTCTACAAGCTAATGAAGACTCGTACTACAATTGCAGTGGCACATCGTCTTTCAACGATTAAAAATTCAGATGAAATTTGTGTTATGCACGAAGGAAAAATCGTAGAAAGAGGAACACACGACGATTTAATGAAGATTGGTGGATATTATAAGAAACTGCACGATATGCAAGAAATTTAATCCTATGATAGTTTCAAGCAAGAAAGATTTATTATTTAAAACTTTGCAACCCATGTTTTCATTGGTTGCAAATGTTGTATTAGCATACTTCATTTACTTTTTTGCTCGCTTAGCTTATCTGCTTGAAAACTATTCTTTCTTTAAAGAGGGATTAAATTTTGGACATTTAATGAGAATATTCCAAGGTGGTTTAATGTTCGATACTACAGCACTTGTTTATAGCAATGCACTCTATATTCTACTAATGCTGTTCCCTCTTTGGTTAAAAGAAACAAATGCTTATCATCGTTTTTGTCGGTGGTTGTTTGTTATTGTAAATTCAATTGGCTTATTCTTAAATCTTTGTGATGCCGTTTATTTCCCTTTTACATTACGCAGAACCACAACCAGTATATTCCGTGAATTTAATAACGAAAATAATTTAGGAAGTATCTTCGCCACAGAACTTCTTAACCATTGGTATTTTGTATTGTTTTTCGCAGTTGTTGTGTGGGGAATGTATAAACTTTATAGAATGCCTAAAAGTAAAGTTCCCGACTTCAATACTCCAAAAACGAAAAGGCAATTTGCTGGAATCAATTTTCTTTCCTTAGCACTTGCTGCAGTTTTATGTGTTGGCGGAGCACGTGGTGGATTACAAAGTGGAGTGCGTCCTATTACAATTAGTAATGCCAACGAATATGTAAAACGTCCTATTGAGTGTGCTTTAGTACTAAATACACCTTTCGCACTGATGCGAACCATCGGTAAAAGCATTTTTAAAGTACCCACAACTTTTGCATCTCTTGACGAAGCTGCAAAGGTTTTCACTCCTATTCATACGCCCGATGCGAAAGCAAAAGCCAACAAAAAGAATATTGTCATACTGATTATTGAAAGTTTTGGACGCGAATATATTGGCGCATACAATACACAACTCGAAGGCGGACGCTACAAAGGTTATACCCCCAACGTAGATAAGCTTATCAAAGAAAGTACTGTATTTGAATATTCGTTCGCTAACGGACATAAAAGTATTGACGGAATGCCATCTTCCTTATGCGGTATTCCAATGTTCATAGAACCTTTTATCCTAACTCCTGCATCCATGAACGATTACACCGGAATTCCAGGACATCTTTCAAAATGGGGCTATCAAACAGCCTTTTTCCATGGAGCCAACCGCGGTTCTATGGGCTTCCTTGCCTTTGCCAATAAGATAGGTTTCCAAAAATACTATGGCAGACAGGATTATGCGCAGGACAAACGTTTCGGAGGAGATGCCGATTTCGATGGAAACTGGGGCATCTGGGACGAACCTTTCTTGCAATATTATTGTGCAAAGATGGGCGAAATGAAACAACCCTTTATGACTGCTCTCTTTACTGTTTCGAGCCATCACCCATTTGTAGTGCCAGATAAGTATAAAGATAGTTTAAAAGAAGAACAGTTGCCTATTCATAAATGCATTCGTTATACCGATATGGCCATTGGTCGTTTCTTTGAAAGTGCCCGCAAGCAACCTTGGTTCAAAAATACTATCTTTATATTGGTAAGCGATCACACAAATCAAAGTAACCACCAACAATACAAAACTGACATTGGTGAATTTAGTGCACCTTTTATTCTCTACGATCCATCGGGCGAAATAAAACCAGGGATGCGTAATGGAATCGCACAACAAACTGATATTATGCCGACTATCTTCGGCATCTTAGGCTATAACAAGTCCTATCTCTCGTTTGGTTGCGACCTTCTCAATACGCCACCTCAAAAAACTTATGCACTCAACTATATCAACGGAGTATATCAATATACAAAGAACGGTTACACAATGCAGTTTGATGGTAACCAAGTGACAGGCATTTATAGTTTGAAAGACTTACTGATGCAGCACAACCTTATGGGTAAAGTACCCGAACAAGCACAGATGGAAAAAGAACTAAAGGCTATTATTTACCAATATATGTACCGCATGGTAAATAACGAACTCAGATAAGTGCTGTATTTGATCTAGAAATTCCACAAACAACATGTCTTATTGTAATAAAGAGACAACACTAAGTTTTTATGAAATATATAAGCTGATAAAGAAACCTTTATCAGCTTTATTTTTATTTCCTATTCTTAGTAGATTAGCATTAGGACTTGATTTTCTTAATATCTTTAACCCGTTTTACGTTTGCTGAGCACCAATATAAGTACTGCAGCAATGATAAGCACAAAACCAACAACGATAGGAAGTGTCAGCGGTTCGCCAAAAAGAAGAATACCCACACACATTGCTGTCATAGGTTCAAATACTCCAAGCACAGCAGCCATCGTACTACTTATCTGCTTTAGCGAGATTATAAGTGTTACGTTGCTAATAGCAGTAGGAAGCAAACCCAATAAAAATAAATTGATAAGCTGACTATTTGTTTCTATCGGATCGATACGACCTTGAGTAAAGGTTCCATAGAGAGTTAAAATGAGCATCGCAAAGAAAAAGATGAAGAAAGTAAGCTTTAGCGATGGCATTTTACGAATACGCATTCGTGGAAAAGCAACCATATAAACAGCATAAAGAAAACCTGAAGCAAGAAGTAAAAACAATCCAGTTAACCCTTTCATACTGCTGCCCCCATCAAGAATTCCAGAAAGAAAGAACACACCAATAAAAGCGATGGCAATAGAGATTGCTGTAGTTGCCGATAATTTTTCGTGCAGAAAAACTACCGATAGCAGACAAGTCCATACAGGATAAGAAAAAAGCAACGTGGTTGCAATTCCGCTGGCCATATAGTTATAGCCTTCGATAAGAGTAATAGACGACACTGCATAAACAGCAGAAAGAAACAATTTTCGTAAGAAATCGCCAAAAGCAATCCACATACGAGTGCGGTGAAACATAAGCATACCTAACATGGCAAGACAGCCAAAGGCATAACGATAAATTAAAACAGATGTTGAATGCATACCTGTAGCAAGCACAGGAACGGCAAAAAGAGGAATTAGTCCGAATGTAATGCCTGAAATACTGGCATTGAAAAAACCTTTTATTGTAGGTGACATCTAATAATTTGTTATGATGGAGATACAGGCATTTTGCCATAGTGCTTTTATTTTGTGGGGCGCACTAATTTCCTTTACTCCTTATTATATTGGTATGAAATGTTATTTTTGTGTCTATATATTAAGCCAAAACGAGCTTATAAATTGTATCTTTGTAACACTTTGCGAGTACAAAGTTATAAAGATGTTTTGCAATAAGTCTGAAAAAGCTCATTGATTTTGATATTATTAACGGCAAAGTGATAGAACAAGATGAAATTATAAAGTCCTATCAAACAAAGTAACTATAGTTGCAGTTATGTACTTTTGTTTGATAACGTACACTTACTTTAAGAAACAACACAAGTTGAAAAGACTTACACCTATCTCTTCAGAACAGAACCTTTATAGTCTTTGTAAGGCGACTTCATATCCATATAACAAAAATTCTGAGGCGGTATGTTTTTGGGTAATTCCATATAATTGCCATAACAACAAGAAAGATAAATATCGGGTTTTGCCACTCCCATTAGTTCTATTCCTTCGAACACAATAGGTGTTGGCGTACCATATACTTCTTTTGGAAGTATTCCTCGTTTAGGACTATTGTCATGGTCGGCTACTAATTTACTATTTATATAAGAATATTGCGACTGAATTTTAGTGAGAACACGATGTATTTTTTGTGGCGAAAATATTTTTTGTAGTGTTTTATAAAACAAGCAACCTATGCCTTTACCGTGTTTGTAGGGGTCGCGCTGCGAATAATAAAGCAGTTTGTTTACAAAGTTATAGCGCATATAATGGAACTTACAGGCAAGTTTGTTTTCTGTAATTCCATCAATAGGAAATACATCTACAGGAATACCACCTAAGAAATTGAAACTACGGCGTAAAATATAAGTAGTTCGTTTGTCTTGTATGCGTGCAAATTGGTATGGATAATGGCAATTCTTCTCATAATCTACAAGTTCATACTCTTTAGGCAACCATTCATTAGCGTGTTTCAACAGAATTTCATAGTCTGGACGTGGCAATGCAACATCTGCATCGTCGTCCCATGGAATAAAACCTTGATGACGTACAGCACCTAACATTGTGCCAGCAATCATAAAATATTGCAAATTATGCTCTCTGCAAACCTTATCTATGGCTTTTAAAATGCCCAATATAATGTGTTGCATTTCTTTTGTTTCCTCAGGACTTATGCGTTTTTCGTCTTTCATTTTTGGCATATTCATACTTGTTATAAAACTGTTGAATTAGTTTGTATGTTTCTTTCTTAGTACTTTTCCATCTACAACTTCCCACTTTTCGTTAAATTCTTCTCGTGTTCGCTTCCATCTGTTATGACTCCACAGATAGTAGCAAGGAGCATTTTTAATATTTTCTTCGAGCATTCGGAAGTATATATCTGTTATTTCAAATTCTGAAGTTTTGGTTAGACAATCGGTCATAAGTTTCATTTCGCATTCATAATATCCGCGTTTAGGTCTACGCATATATCCGTAGAAACTTACCTGATTAGTATGTCGAATTATACGTTCGGCACCTGTAAGCACAGGTGTATCGTGGTGAAGAAAATCTACCCAATGATGTATATTCCACCAAAGAGGTGTTTGGTCTGCAATATAACCTACAACAAGCGACTTGCTATTACGCTTAAAGCCGATAATTTTTCGTAGCGATTCCTGCATAGGAATACAGAGAGCATTTTGTCGTTCGCGAACTTCTTTGAACAAATGGTCTAATGGCTCATTCTCTAAAGGGTGATAAAGTTCGCAACATTGCACATGTTCTGGAATCCAATAAGGTATAGATGTTATCCATTCCCAGTTGCAATAGTGACCGAGATATACTGCACACGAACCACCATTATTCAGCACTTCGTTGAATTTCTCCATACCCGTAAACTTCATACGCTTACGCAACTCATCGGGAGACATAGACATTAGCTTAATGGTTTCAACGATATAGTCGCAAAACCAATGGTAAAATCCTTTTTCAATATTGAGTAGTTCGGCTTTTGTTTTATCAGGAAAGCTTTCTTTAAGGTTCTTCCGAATAACCTTACGACGATATTTTACCACCTTAGCAACAAGGAAGTAAAGACAGTCGGAAAGTAGAAAAAGCAAACTAAATGGTAACAGCGAGAGTATAAACCAAGCGCTATATGCCATTCCGTAAAGTATTTTATTTTTGATATTCATCTGTTTTCTGTTTGTTAATACGTATGCATAGGAGGTACTAAGCTTGTACGTTGTCAAACAAAAGTATACAACTGCAAATGTAGCTATTTACTTTGAAATGCCATTATTTTATCATCATAAATTCTATAATAAGTCGTTCTTCAAAGTCCAATTTTGTTCATCTTTTTATTTCTCTCTTAAATACCGCGTTGCTTGTTTAGATAAAAATAATTACCAAGTACCTATAAAAACGGAAAGTTGAGATACTTTTTTAAGAAAAATATCCTCATAGTGAACGTTCGTTTCTTTAAAACGTATGAATCCAAAGCCTGTATCATCATGAGGATAGACAATTAGTCCTAATTTATCAAAAAAAAAGAAACAATGTCCGTCAATTTCGTCGTCCATCATCACCAACAAAGATAGCATAGAAACAATATCATAATCGGAGCTTTGAAAACTCTTAAAACCTAAAGTTAAACAATTAGGATTATCGTAAACAGAGGCATTCGTTACTTTTATATACTTAAAATCAATCAGATACTTTTCTATAAATCTTATGTAATTGCTTACATTGCTGGAAATTAGTGTATGTTCTTTTACTTTAAAAACATTAGAAACAATGGTTACATTATTTGAATATTCTCTGAAGAAGGATATAAAATTATCAACTATTTTATTTGCACGAAAAATGGTAAAGGGCTTATTTCTTTTGCAATATCCTTTCCAGCCTTTACTATCTGTATATGAGTTTAAATTTATCCTTTCCTGAATATTAAAATTTGAGGTTTCCATTATCATATTCATCTATTTATTTTCTTCCACTTTTTTTATAATTAAAAAATAAAAAATTATAATTATAAATTTTGAATTTGTAATTATAAAACTTCAAGTTTTTAATTATAATTTTTTTGGGGCATAATTACAGCAAAAAAAGTAGTCGTTGCACTTTGACGACATAAAAAAAGAGTTTATTGTATAAGGATTTAATAATCAGCGTTTTACTATTCCAAAAGTTTTAATACTCGTGTACTTTCTCCAAAGATTAAGTTTGCGCTGTCGGGGCACACCATAGCGGTCAATAAATTCACGTGCAGCGTTTAGCATTCTGTGCGCACATTGTCCGTCAAGATAAGGGTCGTAGTTATCTATCACCCATTTGCGAAGTGCAGCAATCTCTTTATTCGTAAAAATATCATCGTAAGCTTCACAAAGTTGGGAAGCATCGGTAATATTTTTCCAATACAAATCTTTCGATATAGCATTGAGAGTAATAACTGGTTTGTCCATTAACAACGCCTCGTAAATAGCCGATGATGTATCGCTTACTACCAAATCAGACATCAAAAGGAATTGCGTAAGGGAAAATTCGCCTACCATTATAATGTTTTTATTACCATCGGCAAGTGTTCGGCAAGCTTCTACCCATTCAGATTTGGTCAAAGGGTGCAACTTTATGATAACCAATACACGGCGTGTATCAGCAAGTTTACGCAGGTCGTCAAGAATAAAAGGTATTGATGTTAATTTGGGAGAGAATGTTGGTGCATAAACTACTATGTGCTCACAAGCATGTTTTTGCAACAATTCTGCCTTCTCCTTGTCGAAATCATGGCGATGCGCATAGATATAATCTTGACGAGTCCAGCCTGTTTCTACTACAGAAAAATCGCCATACTTCTTTGCTAATGCCGAAAAATGACTTGTAAAGTAAGGACCTTGTGTACAGTAAATGTCGAAATATCGGCGTATTACCCAATGGTCTTTCTTTTCGGCTGCATAGCCGTGGAATATCTGAATTTTTACTCCTGGCAAATAATATGGAACAATATTTCCTGGAACGTAGATAGCTTCAGGACTGAAGTCGAAACTTTCTTGTATACTGTTAGTCCACTTCACACTATCCTTTAGTGGGAAATCGGGAATTTTTTCTTTGTGAACATACCACAAGACATCGTTTCCACCTTCGTTATCGGCTTCTGTCTGAATAGGCTGTAGAATATCTACGGCATATTTGTTCTCGCAAAATAGTAAAATGCGCATTGCTGTTATATTTTTGTGCAAAGATACTTTAATTCAACGACAAAGCGAAAAAAAAACTGTAACTTTGCAATTTATATACGACAACAACACAGTTATGAATATGCTGAATTTCACAATAGGGCCCGTAATGTCGGCCGACGCAGTAAGAGAAATAGGTGCAGAACAAGTGCCATATTTCCGCACTTCTGAGTTCTCTGAGATAATGAAAGAGAACGAACAACTTATGAAAGAGTTTGCAAAAGCCGATAACGACGCCCGCGTAGTATTCATAACTGGCTCTGGAACTGCCTCTATGGAAGCTTCTGTTATGAACCTTCTCACTGTCAAAGATAAAGTATTGGTTGTGAATGGTGGTAGTTTCGGACAACGATTTGTAGATTTATGCGAACTGTACGCAATTCCTCATACTGTTATCAAAATGGAAGTAGGACAGCAAATTACTGCTGAAATGCTTGAACAATACGATGGACAAAATTATACTGCGTTTCTTGTAAATGTAGGTGAAACATCTACGGGTGTACGTTATGATATAGACTTAATTAGTAATTTCTGCCGTCGGAACAACATTTTCTTACTTGTCGATGCTATCAGCTCTTTCCTTGCCGATGAGTTTGATATGAAACAATTAGGTGCCGATGTTATGATAACAGGTTCACAAAAAGCTTTGGCTTGTCCGCCAGGTATCTCTATTATTGTTCTTTCGCCAAGAGCAATTGAACGAATTGAGCGTAACGACATCCGTTGTATGTATTTAAATCTTAAAGATGCGTTGCGAAATGGTGAACGTGGACAAACTCCTTTCACTCCTGCTGTGGGTATTTTATTACAAATTCATTGCCGTTTAAAAGAGATAGAGCGCAATGGAGGTGTAGCAGCGGAAATAGAACGAACTCGCAATTTGGCGATGGATTTCCGTCAAAAAATAGCTCATCTTCCTTTGGAACTTATCACACAATCGCCTTCAAATGCAGTAACTTCATTGCATCCGTTAAACAATTCTGCATTCAGCATTTTTGAAACACTAAAAGACGAGTACGGAATTTGGATTTGTCCGAACGGTGGAGATATGCGTGATACTATATTCCGTGTAGGTCATATTGGAGCATTAACACCTGCTGATAACTCTACACTTGTAGCAGCCTTCGATGAACTACATAAAATTGGCAAACTATAAACAGCTATGAAAAAGGTTATTACCTACGGAACTTACGATTTATTGCACAAAGGACATGTGCGTTTATTGGAACGTGCAAAATCTTTAGGCGATTACTTGATAGTGGGCGTAACAGCCGATACATTCGACCGTGAACGTGGAAAGATTAACGTTCAACAATCGCTTGTAGAACGAATAGAAAATGTTAGAGCTACAGGTTTGGCTGATGAAATTGTGATTGAGGAATACGAAGGTCAGAAAATAGACGACATAAAACGTATGAACGTCGATATTTTCACTGTGGGTTCTGACTGGCGGGGTAAGTTTGATTATCTTTCTGAATACTGTGAAGTGGTTTATCTTGAAAGAACAAAAGGCATTTCCAGCACCGAACTGCGTTCAGACTTATGCGAAATACACATCGGACTGGTTGGCGAATCGCCCATTATCAACAAATTCGTACACGAAAGCAAGTTTGTAAACGGCATAAACATCAGCGGTATCTACACCGAAAGCGACCGAAAATTAGGCAATCTGCGCAATGTAGTACAACTGTTTACCCGTACTTACACTGAATTGCTCGAAGTTTCAGATGCCGTTTACATCATTTCGCATCCAGAAAAACATTATGCACACATAAAGAAAGCATTGCTATTAGGGAAGCACGTGCTATGCGAGTCGCCCATTTCGCTGAAAAACGAAGAGTGGGAAGAATTAAACGGCATTGCAGATGAACAAGGACTCATCTTGATGGACTCTATAAAAACGGCTTATTCTATGGCATACGACCGTTTATGTCTACTTGCAAAAAGTGGAAAAATAGGTAAGATTTATTCTGTCGATGCCACCTGCACAAGTCTTTCTCACTATAATACAAAAGATAAAGAGGAACTACCATACACATGGAATAGTTTCTGCGCATGGGCACCAACTGCACTTTTACCTATCTTCCAACTATTAGGAACAGACTATACGCATAAAACCATTTGCACACACCTTATTAATGATGTGCCAAACTTCGATACTTTCACAAAAATATCGTTTATTTATCCCCACGCTGTAGCTTCTTTAAAAGTAGGACAAGGTATAAAATCGGAAGGCGAACTCGTTATTTCTGGTACAGAAGGCTATATCTACGTACCTGCTCCGTGGTGGAAAACTGACTATTTCGAGGTACGTCGAGAAAATCCAAGCGACAATAAACGGTACTTCTATCAACTTGATGGCGAAGGCATTCGTTACGAATTGCTCACCTTCATTAAGTCTATTCAAAATCTGCGCAACCTTTCTTATGTCAGCAAAGATGTTTCGGAAGCCATTGTTCATATCACTGCCGATTTCTATCAGCGCAAGGATACAGTGCTGATATAATTGCCCATTGGAGTTCCATATAGAAGCAGCAACTTGCTTACTATTTCAGCTATAGTAGCATTTCTCATAGAAAAATGCTACTATAACTATCAAAAAGAATTATTTACAAGCGTTTATAAGTAACTATAGTATTTCCGTAAATCTCTTTTTTTACAACCTCAACATTATGGGGAAGTTGCGGAGCTGCAACACCATTATCTATTTTAAAGGGTGCTGTTTCTACACGAATTTCGTCCCATAATCCTGCATTTATAAATGTTTGCAATGTATGTGTGCCTCCTTCTACAATAAGAGAACATATTTTCTGTTCTTTTTCGTTTTGTCGCTTTATAGTTTCTATAAGGTGTTGTAAACTTTTTACACACAAAGTTCCGTCTACCAAACTATCGGTTTTATATGTTGAAGACATAATTATTTTCTGTGGATTTCTACCGCTCCATTCTCTCACTGTAAGACGTGGATGCTCCATTTCTTCTGTATTACGCCCAACAAGAATTGCATCGTTCTCTGCACGAAGTTTATGCACAAGCATTTTAGTAAAAGCATTGGAAATCTGAAGTACTGGCTTTCCACTGCCAACAGATTGCGAATAGCCTATGAAACCATTGGCCGTCTGCGCCCATTTTAGCAAAATATAAGGACGATTTTCCATATTTCGCACAATAAATTCGCAATTTAACATTAAACATTCCTGTTCTAACACACCTACTGTAACGTCTATTCCCGATTTGCGAATACGTTCAATACCACGACCTTGCACGGCTGAAAATGGATCTATACAACCACAAACTACTCTACGAACTCCTTTCCGTACAATTAAATCGGCACAAGGCGGAGTTTTACCATAGTGCGAACATGGTTCAAGACTTACATAAATGGTAGCTTTTGAAAGTAGATATTCGTCTTCACTACGCACCGATTGAAATGCATTTACTTCAGCATGACCTTCTCCACAGCGCACATGATAACCTTCACCAATAATTTTTCCCTCATGGCTTACAATAACTGCTCCCACCATGGGATTAGGTTTTGCTAATAGTTGACCATTCTTTGCCAACTGCAAACAACGTCGCATATATATTTCGTCTATATCTTTTTGCTCCATTTACATTTATTTTTTATCTTTGCAATATGTTTACAAGCTACCAAAATTTATACCAACGGCTTACGAATGTATATCCGATAAGCGAAGCGAAAGCCATTGTTCGTATGGTTTTAGAAGAATATTTTGGTCTAACGCTTGCCGATATTTACACCGACAAAGTTACGCAATTATCAGCAGACGATGTTAACGAACTCGAAAAAATAATGATTCGGTTAGAAAAGGGCGAACCAGTACAGTATGTTCTTGGCTTTGCTGCATTTTGTGGACGGCAATTTAGAGTAGCACCAGGAGTACTTATTCCTCGTCCTGAAACTGAATTATTATGTGATTGGGTAATTAATGCTCATAGTTGTCCTTTCTGTGGTTTACAACCTCCTGCTCCTTTGCGTATTTTAGACGTAGGAACGGGTAGCGGATGTATTGCTATTACACTTTCATTAAATATGCCAAACTCCGTTGTTACAGCTTATGATATTTCTGCGGATGCACTTTTGATAGCGCGCGATAACGCCATCAGATTGGGAGCAACAATAAATTTCCAACTAAAAGATGCTTTACAGCTTACAAAAACCGATGAAACCTTCGACGTAATTCTTAGCAATCCACCATATATCTGCGACAACGAGCGCACAGAAATGATGCAAAATGTGCTCAATTTCGAACCTACAACTGCGCTTTTCGTACCTGACAACGATCCATTACTCTTCTATCGTGCTATAGCAGAATATGGAAGTTCTGCTCTTTCACATGGTGGAGAACTCTATTTTGAAATCAATTCTTGCTTTGCTGACAAGGTTTCAGACATGCTAAACGCTTTGGATTATGCGAAAATAGAGGTGCGCGAAGACCAATTCGGCAAACAACGATTTGTAAAAGCCATACATCCATGATACAAAAGAAACAAATAAGCGAAGCAGAAGCATTACGTAAACTTGGAGATCTATGTGCGCGTGGCGAGCATTGTTCGGGCGAAATGGCAGAAAAATTGCGCAAATGGGGCATTGCAACTGATGCACAAGAACGTATTATTGATAAGCTCATAGATTATAAATATATTGATGACGAACGATTTACTCGCTCGTTTGTACGCGACAAAATCGTTTTTAACAAGTGGGGACGTCGAAAAATAGAGCAAGCATTGTGGCAAAAGCGAATTCCACAATACATTTCACAACCCATTCTCGATGAAATTGAACCAGAAGAATACTTAAATGTGCTACACCAACTATTGAAAAGTAAGTATTCCACCATCAAGGCAGAAACTGATTACGAGCGTTCCATGAAGTTAATAAAATATGCAGTGGGACGTGGATTCACGCTTGATATCATTCGACAGTGCATAGACGATGTCTCAATAATAGAAGATTTAAACGAAAATGACACAGATTAGCTTCTTTTCCAGAGTGCTTGATCTCATTGTACCACGTGCTTGTCCATCTTGTGAAAGGCGACTTGCTATTACAGAAGGTCCACTTTGCGCTGCATGCAATATGAGTTTGCCTCGTACTATGCACCATCTTCAACCCTTTGAAAATGAAATGGCACGTCTATTCTGGGGAAGAATACCCGTAGAAAAGTGTGCGGCATTCTTCCTCTACAAACCTAATTCGACTTCAAGTTATCTTATTTACAAACTTAAATATTTCGATCATCCCGAAATAGGAGAACAGCTTGGACAACTTGTTGCAACCGAATATGAATCCGAAAACTTCTTCGATGAAATTACTGCCTTATTGCCCGTGCCTCTTACATACCGTCGTACCATTCAGCGTGGTTATAACCAAAGTATAGAAATAGCACGTGGAATAAGTTCTGTTACTGGGTTACCTATAATTACAAAAGCTATTCGTCGAAAAACGTTTATAGAAAGTCAGACTCACAAAGACCTATGGGAACGCAATAAAAACGTGGAAAACACTTTTGAACTCAACGATGCTGCCAAACTGAACAATCAGCATGTTCTCTTAATTGACGATGTAATTACTTCAGGAGCAACGATAACAGCAATTGGCAAAGAACTTATTAAGGTTCCAAACATAAAGATTAGCGTCCTATCCCTATGCTTTGCAAGCGACAAATAGTTTTACGGTTTCAGGTTCTAATAAATTCTAAAACTTTTGCTTTTATTTTGTTATACGGATATGTTGCCGTAACTTTGCATTCTTATAATAATAGGTAAACGTAAAAAGATATACAAATGGCATATTTATTTTCTTCAGAATCAGTTTCAGAGGGTCATCCTGACAAGGTTGCTGACCAAATTAGCGATGCTCTTCTTGACCAATTCCTTGCTTACGATGAAACTTCTCGTTGTGCAATAGAAACTTTCAACACTACTGGTCAAGTAGTTATCATGGGAGAAGTACGCTCAAAAGAATACATTGATATTCCTGCCATCACTCGCAAGACTATCAATAAAATTGGCTATACAAAGGCAGAATATCAGTTTGACGGCAATAGTTGTGGTATTCTTTCAGCCATTCATGAACAAAGTTCAGATATCAATCGTGGAGTAGACCGCACCGATGAGGATAATCAAGGTGCAGGAGATCAAGGCATGATGTTTGGTTATGCCTGCAACGAAACGGCAAATTATATGCCTGTAACGCTGGATTTAGCTCACTTGTTAATGACTACTTTAGCGGATATACGCAAGGAAGGAAAAGAAATGACCTATCTTCGCCCCGACTCAAAAAGTCAAGTTACTGTTGAATACAGCGACGATAATATTCCACAACGCATTGATACCATTGTTGTCTCTACTCAGCACGACGACTTTATAAAACCTACTGACGACTCTGTTGAGGCACAATTAAAAGCTGATGAGGAGATGTTGGAAAAAATTAGAGAGGACGTTCTGAAGATATTGATGCCACGTGTAAAATCTCAAATAAATTCAGAGAAGGTATTGGCATTGTTCAACGACAATATAAAATACCTTGTAAATCCTACTGGTAAATTTGTTATCGGTGGTCCTCACGGTGATACTGGGCTTACTGGTCGAAAGATTATTGTAGATACTTATGGTGGAAAAGGTGCACACGGAGGCGGTGCCTTCTCTGGAAAAGACTCATCAAAGGTAGACCGTTCTGCAGCATACGCAGCTCGCTACATTGCAAAGAACATGATAGCAGCTGGCATTAGTGATGAAATACTGGTTCAATTGGCTTATGCTATTGGCGTTGCGCAACCTGTTAGTGTTTATGTGAACACCTATGGACGTGCCAATGTAGCCCTAACAGATGGCGAAATAGCTGAAAAAGTTAAGCAAATGTTCGACCTTCGTCCTAAGGCGATAGAGCGAATGCTAAAGTTACGCCAGCCCATGTACGTCGAAACAGCTGCATATGGACACATGGGACGTAAGAACGAGATTGTTAAGAAAACGTTCACTAGTCTGTATCACGAAAGAAAAGAAATCGAAGTGGAACTATTTACATGGGAGAAGCTTGATAAAGTAGAAGAGATTAAAAAAGCATTCGGACTATAAGACTATATGCCAATAACCGATTCCATCGCTACACCGCTAATTTTTAGGCGGACACAAACCTCACCTCAGCAGTCTGAAAAGGCAGCAAAAACGGAGCGTGAGGAAACTGGCGTTGGACAAACAGATTCTATTAAGAGTCGAGAAAATAAGAGTTTGCTGAAATGGAAGGCTCCTAAACCTTTCAACCTGAAAGATATCAAGTTTGCAAAAGAAAGCTATTTCAAGAACAGTCCTTACTATCGTCCCGAACTGGGAATGACGCATAGCGGTGTACTTGGCGACCCTGTTCCTTACAGCGTTAGCAACGATAATGTTGTCGCAGGAACTCTATTAGTTTGTTTTGCTTTAGCGATGATAGCCTCATCGATGTCAAGTAACTTTATTGTAAGACAGATTAAGAGCCTCTTCCATCGCCCTTATCGAAGTAATAATGTCGGAGAAACAAGCCACGAAATACGTTTCCAGACGTTCTTAGTAGTACAAACAGCATTGCTTCTAAGCATTACCTATTATCTATTTACACGACCTGCAAAGAGTAGCAACTACATTATTGATTCTCCACTGCTTGCCGTAGGCATCTTCTTAGGCATCTTCTTAGGCTATTTTTTGCTTAAAAAGATTCTTTATTCGATTGTTAATTGGGTGTATTTTGACCGCAATAGCAATCAGAAATGGTCGCAACTAACTTTATTTCTTGTATCAACAGAAGGCGTTCTCATTTTCCCTGCAGTACTATTGATGATTTATTTCGGTCTGTCAGTGCAATATACGCTCATCTATGTCGCCACTATTATCGGTTTAACCAAATTGCTTCTCTTTTACCAAGGATATGTTATCTTTTTTAAAAGAACAGCTGCCAGTCTGCAAATAATTTTGTACTTTTGCACCCTAGAACTGATGCCGCTGATGGCATTAGTCGGAATTTTGGTATATACCAGTTACTATTTGACTATAATTTTTTAGGACACGATGATTAAAAAGATATTAATATCACAGCCTAAGCCTGGGAGCGATAAGTCTCCTTATTATGAAATAGCCAAGGATTTGGGTGTAGAGATGGTGTTTCGCCCATTCTTTAAGGTAGAAGGCTTGTCTTCAAAAGAGTTTCGTCAGCAGAAAATTAACTTGCTTGATTATACTGCTGTGGTATTCACATCACGCCACGCTATTGACAATTACTTCAAGTTGGCACAGGAAATGCGTATCACCATTCCTGAAACGATGAAGTATTTCTGTGTAATAGAAACCATTGCGCTCTACATTCAGAAGTATACACAATATAGAAAACGCAAGATCTTCTTTGGAACTTCTGGTAAAATAGACAGTTTGATTCCCACAATGGTAAAGCACAAGGACGAGAAATTTCTTGTACCATTAAGCTCTGTGCACACCGATTCCATTGAATCGCTGCTTACAAGCAATAAGTTGAAACATAAAGAATGTGTGATGTATCGAACGGTAAGCAATGATCTTACAGAAGAGGAAAAGCAATCTTTCGATTACGACATGCTTGTTTTCTTCAGCCCTACAGGTGTTCGTGCCTTAAAAGAGAACTTGCCAGACTTTGAGCAGGGCAATATTAAGATTGCGGCTTTTGGACCAGCAACAGCCAAAGAGGTTAAAGACCAAGGTCTTCGCCTTGATTTGGAAGCACCATCAGCAAAGTTTCCTTCTATGACAGGTGCATTACGTGCTTTCTTAGAAGAGCAAAAGAAGTAAAAATACATAGAAGATTTTCCTACCTCGGATAATCTTTTAAAACATAAAAAGCTAATAACCAATGTCTATTACCCATAGATTTACATTGTGTAAAGAGGAGCGAATATGCAGCAAATTGCTCATTGATCAACTCTTCAATGGGGGAAATAGTCATTCTATGGTTGCTTTTCCTTTACGAGCAGTATATCTAATAAAGGAACGTACCGACGCGCAATGCCCAACATCACCACAGGTTAAGATACTCATAAGCGTACCGAAGAAGCACTTTAAACGTGCTGTAAAGCGTAACAGAGTAAAACGGCAGGTGAGAGAATCATATCGAAAGAACAAGTATATGCTGCTTGACAAGTTGCAACCAATGCCTGAACAGGAGATGTTAGTGGCTTTTATATGGCTTGATAACATACTTCACACATCTGTTGATGTAGAAAACAAAGTGTGTAACCTACTTCAACGCATTGGAGAAAAGATTGAAACAGACAGAAAGGAGATTACTCTAGAATGATTCATAAGAAGGTTTTACACGCTGTTTCGCGCTTGTTATCGTGGCTACTGATACTTCCAATTCTGTTTTACCAACGGTTTATCACGCCTTTTACTCCTCCTTCTTGCAGATTTACACCTACTTGTTCGGAGTATGCAAGGCAAGCGCTCATAAAGCATGGGCCTATTAAAGGACTAGGATTGGCTATTTGGCGCATACTAAGATGCAACCCATGGGGCGGAAGCGGGTACGACCCAGTTCCCTAAACAAATATAAGTTTACCCCATTTAAACAATATAAATAATACAGCCCATGCGGGCTTTAAACACAATAATAGATGAAAAACTTTGTTGAAGAACTAAAATGGCGTGGTATGTTGGCCCAAATCATGCCCGGTACAGAGGAGTTTCTACAGAAAGAAATGGTATCTGCATACCTCGGAACAGACCCTACCGCCGACTCTTTGCACATTGGACACCTCTGCGGAATTATGATGCTCCGCCATTTACAGCTATGTGGCCACAAGCCGTATCTGCTTATTGGTGGCGCAACAGGTATGATTGGCGACCCATCGGGTAAGAGTCAAGAGCGCAATTTGCTTGATGCAGCAACCCTTTACCATAATCAAGAGGCGATAAAGAAGCAAGTTAGCAAGTTCCTCGACTTTGATGGCGATGCCCCCAATAAGGCAGAGTTAGTTAATAACTATGATTGGATGAAGGAATTCACCTTCCTTGACTTTGCAAGAACAGTTGGAAAGCACATCACCGTAAACTATATGATGGCCAAGGACAGCGTGAAACGTCGCTTAAATGGCGAAGCAAGCGATGGTCTTTCGTTCACAGAGTTTACCTATCAGCTATTGCAAGGCTACGATTTCCTCTATCAATATGAGAAATTTGGTGTAAAACTGCAGCTCGGAGGTAACGATCAATGGGGCAATATGACTACTGGTACAGAGCTAATCCGCCGTACTCTCGGACAAGAAGCCGAGGCTTACTGCCTAACTTGTCCACTGATAACTAAGGCAGACGGCAAAAAGTTCGGTAAAACAGAGAGTGGTAACATCTGGCTCGACCGCAATCGCACCACACCATACGTATTCTATCAGTTCTGGCTCAATGTAAGCGACGACGATGCAGAGAAGTATATAAAGATATTTACGTCGCTTGATAAGCCTACTATCGATGCTCTTGTAGACGAACATCGCCAAGATCCAGGCCGTCGCAGCCTCCAACGCCGCTTAGCAGAAGAGGTTACACGCATGGTTCACTCACAAGAAGACCTTGATATGGCGATGGCTGCTTCGAACATTCTCTTCGGTAAAGCTACCAAAGAGAACCTTTTGCAACTTGATGAGCAGACTTTCAACGACGTTTTCAAAGATGTTCCACACTACGAAGTATCTAAAGACTTACTCGGACAGCCTGCAGTAGACATCTTCAACCAGGAAGGTATGCAGATATTCCCAAGCAAGAGCGAGATGCGCAAGCTTGTTAAGGGTGGTGGTGTATCGCTTAATAAAGAGAAATTGCAAGCCTTTGACCAGGTAATTACTGCCGAAGACCTTATCGATGGTAAGTATTTACTAGTTCAGAAGGGCAAGAAAAACTACTTCCTTGTAATTGTGAAGTAAAGATAAAAAGCAAATAATAGTAAACAAAAAGGGGACCGATAATGCAAGCTGAACAAGCTTCTTTGTCGTTCCCCTTTTTGTTTTCTCTTGTTTTTCTACTAATATATAAGACCTTTAGAGCTTCTTCTTCAACACAGCAACCTTCTTTTCATTCTGTTTTGCCCAAAATTTCAATCTACGAAAACACTATCACTCCCTTAACAGATCCATACTCCACATTTACTTATTCCCCATACCCGTTTGATATTCAAAGTGCTATTTATTTTTCAAAGAAAGCTCAAAAAAGTTGCAAATGTATGATTACATTGCAGAAAAAACTGTATATTTGCTCCCAAACTTATAGTAATACTTAACTATGTACAAAAGATACATCTTACAACTCTTACTTTTATTGTGTCCACTTTGTGGTATGGCACAAGATAACACCTCTATTTTCCCAGTAGATTGGAAGCAGATTGAGCATACTGTAAAGACTTACCCGGATAGTGTAAAAGCACTTGTTACCCGCCTTACTCAGCCTGAAATTGATACAACAATGACAAAACCAGAGGGTATTCTCGCCTATTTTGGACAGTCGTATATCAGCAAAGGAAGCGAAATGGCAGATGTCATGAAGATGAATGAGTTGTCAAAAGACAATCCTTCAGCTGCACTCAAGCTGGCAGAAAAGGTGCTTGCAACAAACCCACTGAACATTGAAGCACTCATAGTTAAGGCTATAATCCTACTAAACAATGCCAAAACTACTTCTGCAAACTCGGAAGAACTCAGAGCGAAAGCACGCCATTGTTTGATCACCACGATTCAAATTTACAACATCATCAACGCTACTGGCAACGGCACAGCCGAGCAACCATTCCGTGTTCTCTACGTAAGCGACGAATATAACTTCATTCACTACTACCTCGAAATAGAGAATATAGAAGGTCAGTCGCTTATTATGACTGGCGAAAATAAGTTGCCTTGCGATTTATTACATTTAGGAGAGAAAAGCCAAAACTGGGATAAAGAAAAGATTTATTTCGATATTACACGTGTACTCGAATTAGAACGTTAAACATTTGAAGTTAATAACTAACATAAATACATAGATTATGAAGATTGAACAAAAAGAAATTGTAAAGGTAGCACTGGGCATTATCATTGGTGCTGCAGCTGTTGCATCTTGCTGGCAAGTTGGTCGTGGACTGCAAAACTTTCGCCGTGGAGAGAACAAAATCCAAGTAACAGGTATGGCAGAAAAGCAAATAACAAGCGACCTCATTGTGTGGAACCTTACCGTTAAAGGTAGTTCATTCTCCAAAACCGAGGCTTATAACGAGTTTAATAATTCGATTAAACAGGTAAAACAGTTTTTCATCAACAATAATATCCCCGATTCGTGCTTAGAAATGAGTAGTGTGAGTATTAACAAACAGACTCGCAGCGAATACAGTTCAAAGGAAGAACGATATATAGAGATTGACGAAGGCTATGCCGTAACGCAGAATATTACGATTAGTTCACACGATTTACCTATCGTAGAAAAGGCGTATCAGAAAATATCTTCACTATATGAACGTGGCGTAGACTTCAATAGCAACGACCTACTCTACTATTATACGAAGCTAAACGACCTAAAAATGGAATTGTTGAACAATGCCAGCATCGACGCATACAAGCGTGCTGAAACCATTGCTAAGGGCTGTAACGCATCTGTTGGTAGTCTTCAGACGTCATCAATGGGTGTGTTCCAGATTGTAGGTCTAAATAGTAGCGAGGACTATAGTTGGGGTGGCACCTTCAATACAACTGACAAAGAGAAGAAAGCAAGTATTACAATACGTGCTACTTACTCTCCTCGCTAATAGTTAAACCCGATTGTTAGAAGAACGAAACAGACGCACATTTAATTCTTAACACACGAAAAGCGGATATATCAAAACGGATATATCCGCTTTTTATATTACTTTTTCCACTGACAAAAGATTTAAACCGCAAGTTCCAACATGTCTTGCAAGGCTACTGCAAGGGCTCCGCAGCACTACTGCTATACGATTGCAGCATTACTGTCATATAGGAACACTCTTACTGCAGAGCCTCTGCACTAAAAGTTCCATCTAACAAAAAGATTTAGTAAGTTTAGATTATAAATTACATTCCCCATCTATTCGTCAACGCCAAAACACCTTCTGCCCTTACGAAATTATTATTCAGAGCGTATATTTGAGACATACAAAAAAAGCCAGACAACCTTTTCGATTATCTAGCTTTATAGTTTTTATATACTATTCTATAAGGTATAGCTTAGCGAAGCCATTGCTCTGGATTCAGCTTTTGAGTTTCCTTATGAAGCTGGAATTGGAAGATACCGCTCGAATCTACCGTTCCAAGCGTCTGACCAGTTCCCACTTGTTGTCCCTTACTTACGCTAACACTTCCTAAGTTAAGGTAAACAGAGATGTAAGCACCATGTCGTACCATCACAAGAGTAGAACCACCAACATGCGAAACGCTGGTTACTTCGCCCTTGAAGACACTTCGAACAGGTGCGCCTGGCGAAGCCTTAATGGCTATACCATTGCTGCTTAGCTTAACATGCGATAGTCCTGACACGTTGTAAGTACCAAAACGCTTAACAATTGGTCCTGAAACAGGCATTGGCAAACGTCCCTTATTATTAGCAAAACTACCCGTCATAGCACGGTCGGCAGACGAAAGTAGCGAGTTATTCTCGTTGGCTCTGTTGGCTGCAGCCTGCTCTCTGTCGGCACGTTCTCTATCGGCTGCTGCCTTACGCTCGGCTGCTACACGATTAGCTTCGGCCTCGCGAGCCTGCTGGTCGGCACGTTCACGTTCATAATTTTCCTTTGCACGTGCTTGGTCTTCGGCACGTTTAGCCGCTGCCGCACGCTCTTCTGCACGCTTCAATTCACGTGCTTTCCTTGCCGAAGCCTCAGCTTCAGCAGCACGGCGAGCCTCTTCTGCCTCACGACGGGCTTGTGCTGCTCTTTCTTGAGCAGCCCTACGTTCACGTTCTAACTGTGCAGCTCTGGCCGCAGCTTCGGCCTTTGCCTTTGCTTCTCGTGCTTTAGCTTCGGCTATTCGTCGTGCATTCTCTTCAGCAGCACGGCGTGCCTCTTCTCTCTTTCGAGCCAATTCTTCTGCACGTTGTTTGGCTGCTGCAGCACGAGCTGCTGCTTGTGCACGTGCTTCTTCCATTGCACGTTCACGCGCTTTCTGTATTTCGATAGCGATAAGTCGGTCGATTTGTGCGTTTATCGCCTGCTGTTTCTTTTGTCGGTCAGATATAACCGTTTGCAAAACCTTTTGGTCGTTCTGCAGCGAAGCGACTACTTTCTGCTGTTCAACCTTCTTATTTTCCATCTGAGCGTGTACTTGTCGTCCTTTCACTAAGAGGTTACTCTTGTGTCCACGTACATGTTCTAACTGCTCATGCTTTTCGTCTACCTGCGCTTGTTTCTGCTTTAAGAGTTCTCCTTGCGCTCTTTGATAAGCCGCATACTCGCGGACGAAGCGAAGACGACGGTACATTTGCGTGAGCGTTTTGGCTGAAAAGATAAACATTAGCTTATCTTGAATACTACGATGGCGTGCCATGTAGCGCATAGAACGAATGAAACGAGAGCGACGTTCGCCCAATTGCGTTTCAAGAGACTTTAGCTGTCCTTTCAAAATACCAATATTGCCATCGATGTTTTTAATATCGGTTGCAATGGTATCAATGGTTTTCTGCTGATGCCCTATCTCGGTATCGAGCGTCAAAATCTTCTGAAGTCTATTGTCAACGTCTTTCTGCTTCTCTTTCAGTTCGTGTTCGTTCTCTGTAATTTCTTTCTGTATTTGCTTGTTCTGCTGCTGCAATCCTTTTATTTCTTCGGTAGTAACATACTTTATTTGTTGCTTACCACCCTTCTGTCCTTTCTTGGATAACGCTGCCGCAGCCTTTTTTTGTTGTGCTGTAAGCTTTGGTTCCTGTTGCTTCCCCTTACCTTGTTTTGCAGCTGGTTGGTGCTTATCAGCCTGGTGCTTTCCTTGCTTTGCCACTGGCTGATACTTATCTTCTTGCTGCTTTTTGCCTTTTTTTGTTGCAGGCTGGTGCTTGTCTTCCAATTGTTTTTCAGCCTGTTTCTTTCCATACTTCGACTTGGAAGTTTCGTTTGTTGTAGCTTGTTTGTTTATAATTTGATGCTTTGCTACTTCCTTTCTTGCTGGTTTCCGCTTATGCTTTTGTGCATACGGACTTAGAAGGCAAGCCGTCAGCATCAACAATACAAATAATATACGCTTCATTTAAAGTTGCATTAGTTTACCTAAAATTTCTTCTACGCTTACCTGTTCGTACTTCGACGATGGGGTTGTAAAGCTCTCCCAATCAGCTGTATCGCTGAGTTTGTCAAGTTCAAAGGTTGCTGTTATAACCTTCTGAGCCTTTGTAACAGGCGTTTTAATCACCACGTTGTGGTAGCAAGGGAACATTTTCGAACCGAACTTTTGGAAGTTTGAATAGTCCCAATTCAGTGTAGATACACCATGTTCTGCACTGCTATACTTAGCTTCAGCGCCACGAATAAAGCCTGTTAACGATTCAGCCATCCATTTATACGCCATCTTTCCATCGTTCAATGTGATAGGAATACCTGGTTGGTTACCCGATTGAGCAACATTAAAGTCTACATTAAACTGCGATAAACTGCGCTCGCTCACACGCTGTTGTCCTGGAATAAAGAGTTGGTTCCAAAATAAAGCCTGTAGCGAATAGAAGTTAATACCATTGTTTCTAAGGAAAGCGACATCGGTATATTTGGCCTGTACATACTGCTTATGCATTCTGTCGATGAACAAAACATAATCTTTCGTAAACTCGATACGCCCTACTTCGCTGCGAATAAGGGGGATAAGGAGTTGTATTCGAATAACTTCGTCCTTACGCATGTGAAGAAGACCAGGCACCGTAATATCTTTCTTACCAGTATTTACAGTGAAAGTTAATTCTGAAACGAGATTCTTTTGATAAAGCGCTCCATCTGAAACTCGTTGAATAAACTGCATTTTCTGCTGTTGCGTAGACGATGATGACGATGCAGAAGGCACACCAGACGTACCTGATGCTCTTACTGCCGACTTCTGTGCTCCACAGCTTAACGTGAGAAAAGCTGCGAGTATGGCAATATATATATTCTTTATTTTCATTCTGCTATGTATTTTTTCAATTCTATTTTCTTTTTAAGTGTTGCGCTTTTATTGCCCAACTCCAACGCTTTTTGCCACGCCACCAATGCTTCGGCAGGTTTTCCGACATGATAATAGATGTCTCCAGCATGCTCAAACAACACACCACTGGGGGTAGAATCGTTCTTAATGGCTTGGTCTATATAGATATTGGCCTCTTCATATCGTTCTTGCAAGAAGAGAATCCAGGCGTAAGTATCGAGGAAAGTAGGGTTTGTAGGTTCCTTCTTTATTGTTTTATAGCTCATCTGTTCCGCCTTTTTAAGGTCGGTTTTCTTCAAACTCAGATAGTAAGCATAATTATTTAGTGCTGCAATATTTTCAGATCGCCAGTGTAAACAGCTGTCGTAAGCCTCAAAAGCCTCCTTATCGAGTCCCTTTTCGTGTAGGATATCGCCCATAATAGCGTAGAAATCGGAAACAATATTGGGGTCGCTGTCTGGTTTTATCTGTGCTACTCCCTTCTTAAACGTTTGTAATGCAGCCTCGTTTTCCTTCTTCATGTATTGCGCAAAGCCTTCGAAGTAATAGAAAACCATTTCTTCTGGATTGTATTCGTGGGCAGGACGTGCAATAGAAATCACCTTATCGAATTGTTCTTCGTTCCAAATGTTTTGTATAAGGGCTATACGAGCACGCGAATTGTCGGGTTCTATGGCGATAGCTTGCTCATAAACCTTGTTCAAACTATCTATAGGAGCTTTCTTTAAGCTAAGATAAGCCGCCTTCATCATGATAATATCAGCATCTTCTTGAGGATAAGAAAGCACACGATCGAAAAGCTTTATTACTTCAAGGCTGTCTTTGGTTGTGTTTGCCTGGTTATCTATGATAACTTGACGGAGCAGTGCCATTTTAGTTTCCTTCTCTGTTTTCTTCGACTCTAACAGTTTTTTAGTGAGTTCCTCCACCACCTTTTCGTTCTTCGCATCTCTATAATAATCCAGCAAAGAAAGTTGTGCGGCTGCGTTATTAGGGTCTTCTTTCAGTACAGACTGATATTCCTTAAAGGCTTCTTTCTTCTTGTCGTTTTGGAAAAGCCAGTTTCCTAACATAATTCGATAGCTTAATTCCAATGGGTTTTTCTGTACAAGGCACATCAATTCAGCCTGTGCTTTGCGCTTATCACCCATTTGTTCGAATATCTGCATCTTTGTAAGAGAGAGCTGTTCGCTGGTTCCTAAAAGCAATTCCATGCGTTCAATAACCTCAATCATCTTCTTATAGTTGTTCTGTGAACCATAAAGCTGATAGAGAATCTGCAAAACGTCCTCGCGAGTCTTATTGTTTGCATAGAGTCTTTCGTATGCAGCCAATGCCTGTTCGTAGTTATTCTGTGAGATATAGAACTGCCCTAACTTTTCTAAATAGGAAGCGTTGTCGGGTGCAAGTTCTGCCGCTTTCTCGAAGTTATAGCGTGCAGCCTTGCTATTTTGCATATCAATGTAATATCCTGCAATCTCATAATAGACCTCAGGAGCCTTAGGATTGATGTCGCGAGCATGGCGTAACAAGTCGAAAGCAGCAGATAAGTTACCCATTTCCTGCTGTCGAATCGCCTCCAGAAAGAAATAATTATAGCGTGTTATCTGATTATCTGTTTGTGCTTTTGCTTGAAAAGCTATAGCAATAAGCACTGTTACGAGCGTTGCTCTTACAATGATTTGTTTAAAAGAAAATATCAATCTATTATCCCTCCTGTATTTTTTAGACCATTCTTATTTTACTCCTGTGTGGCCATAACCTCCTGCACCACGTTCTGTTTCGTCGAGTACTTCTACTTCAACAAACGATGCTTGCTCATGACGAGCTATTACCATCTGTGCAATACGCTCGCCAGCATTGATAATAAAATCCTCAGTAGAGAAATTAACAAGCAGTACCATCAACTCACCACGATAGTCTGCATCTATTGTTCCTGGTGTATTGAGCACTGTAATTCCATGTTTTAATGCCAAACCGCTACGTGGACGTACCTGTGCTTCATAGCCTTGAGGAAGTGCAATATACAGACCTGTAGGAACAAGACGACGTTCCATTGGCTTTAAAGTAATGGGATTATCTATATTTGCACGCAAATCCATGCCAGCGCTCTGCGTTGTTGCGTATGTTGGTAAGGGTTGATTTCCCTTATTTATTACTTTTACTTGAACCATGATGTTATTATATAATAATGTGCAAAAATAATGAATTATACGCATATAGATGAATTTTAAGGCCTAAAAAGGCTGAAATTTGCCAAATTTAAGTACTTTTGCGTAAGCGAATCTTTTAGATAATTACGATGAATTGGCAAAATCTTATCTCCAACAAACGACTCGGGCAGGAAGACCGACATGCTTTACGACACGACGATAGGTCAGAATTTAAACGCGATAGCGACAGACTTATTTATTCAGCGCCTTTTAGACGACTGCAAAATAAGACTCAAGTGTTTCCTCTACCTGGTAGTGTTTTCGTTCATAATCGTCTCACCCACTCGTTGGAAGTTGCATCATTGGGAAAATCTTTGGGCGATGATGTAGCACGAAAACTCATAAAAAAGCACCCAGAACTACAAGGAACGCTTTTTGAAGAAATCGGTACAATCGTACAAACAGCATGCTATGCTCACGATATGGGTAATCCTCCGTTTGGTCATAGTGGAGAAAAAGCCATACAAACTTTCTTTACAGAAGGCTCTGGTGCATATTTAAAAGATAAAGTCAGTCCACGTTTTTGGGACGATATCACCCATTTTGAGGGAAATGCCAATGCTTTCCGCTTGCTCACTCATAGATTCTTAGGACGCCGTGAAGGTGGTTTTGTAATGACTTATTCTACTTTAGCAAGCATTGTAAAATATCCTCTATCTTCGTCTTTAGCAGGAAAACATGGTAAATTTGGGTTTTTTGCATCGGAAGAAGATATTTACAAGAAGATAGCCAAAGAACTCGGAATTATCAGTAAGCAAGTTTCTGATAACGGAACAGCTTACGCTCGCCACCCATTGGTTTATTTAGTGGAAGCGGCTGACGACATTTGTTACGAGATAATGGACATCGAAGATTCGCACAAACTTAAACTTTTGTCGTTTGAAGAAACTGCCGAACTATTATTAGGCTTCTTCGATGAAGAAACAAAGAAGAGTATTCGTAATCGTATTGTTGAAGAAGGGGTTACTGATAAGAACGAACAAGTTGTCTATTTCCGCGCTTGTGCCGTTGGATTACTCGAAGCTTTATGTGTAGATGTATTCGTTGAGAACGAGGAAGCCATACTCAACGGAACATTTGAAGGTTCGTTAATCGACCATATTCCTACACTTCAGCGCAATAACTATAAACATTGTTCAAAGGTTTCTGTTGAGAAAATATACAGTAGCAAAACTGTACTTGACGTTGAATTGTCTGGTTATAAAATTATGGAAACACTAATGGAAGCACTCATTGGTGCTGCTGTTGAACCTGAAAAATTTCATAGCAAACAACTTATCCGTCGCTTTTCAAGTCAGTACGATATACAAAACCCTCATCTTGAAGACCGTATTATGGCGGTAATAGACTACATCAGCGGTATGACAGATATATATGCGCTCGACATTTATCAGAAAATTAACGGCATTAGCTTGCCTATAATTTAAACATTCTGTTGAATATGGAAAATCAATACAGGAAGACTTTTTCTGATTTAATGGTGAACAAGAAACTTGTTTATGTACATGGTTTCATGTCGTCAGGGGCAACACACACTGCTAAAATATTGCAAGAATATATGCCACAATGTACGGTTATCGCTCCCGACTTACCCATTCACCCTGAAGAAGCAATGGAATTGTTGCGGAAAATACAGACCAACGAACGTCCTGATATCATTATTGGCACGTCAATGGGTGGAATGTACACCGAAATGCTATATGGCACTGACCGCATTTGCGTAAATCCTGCTTTCCAAATGGGTTCAACCATAAGCGAAAGCAATATGCTTGGCAAGCAAATATATCAAAATCCGCGCAAAGATGGCGTACAGGAAGTTATTGTTACAAAGGCTTTGCAAAAGGAATATAAGGAAATTACGGAACGTTGTTTTGCTTCTGTAACGCCTGAAGAGCAAGAAAGGGTGTATGGTCTGTTTGGTGATGCCGACCCAATTGTGCATACTTTCGATTTATTCCACCAGCATTATCCGCAAGCTATTTACTTTCATGGCGAGCACCGCCTTATCGAAAAGGCCATTTTCCACTATATTATGCCTATCATTAGATGGATTGATGACAAACAGAAAGGGCGCGAACGCAAAATTGTTTTCATTAATTGGGAAACGCTTAGAGATAGTTACGGCAAACCTAAATCGTCGTTGCACAAAGCTTACGAGTTTCTCCTCGACCATTACAATGTTTATTTCACCGCGCCAGCACCTACCAATAATCCAACTGCTTTGACAGAAATGCAAACTTGGATTAAAGATGTCTTCAGCGCACCTGCATGGAATCGCATTCTCTTCGTCAATCAACCTCAATTTCTTCTTGGCGATTACCTCATCAGTACACAGAACAACGAAGATTTTATGGGAACGGTATTGCCTTTTGGCAGCGACGAGTTTAAAACATGGGAAGAGGTTATTACCTTCTTTGAACGATTGGGTGGACAATGACACAAGATTCTTCAAAGGCACAAGAACTATTCGCTCGAATTTTAGAAGTTATCGAATTTCCCGATAACCGCTCTGATATGCAAAACCGTTTAATGCACGAAACTCTTGTGTTGGCTTGCCATGAAGGACTGAAAGGTACACGACATGGATTTGGTAACTTGTCTTCTCAAGTGGATTCGCTTTGCAAACAATTCCATATAAAACCACAAGACATAGTTGCTATTCACCTAATGCGTCGCCATAGCAACTCTATTGCTCCTATTCTTCATAACGATTTACTGTATGATTGTAGGGCATTGGCGCTTTTTATCTCTGCTGTTTTCAACACATCTATTCCGTCTTTTCTTGTTGGGAAAATCCCGACGGAAGGCCGCCGCACAGCAAATATACAGATAGCCAACTACAAATATATCCGTTGCACAGTGCAATCGTGGGACGATAAATATATAAAAGTAAATGTACTGAACCAGGAATGTAGCGAAGAAGAGGTTTTAATAGACTATTTTAACACCCCTGAACATATTGATTTAAGCTATATCCGCAAGATTTTATGCGAAGGTATGCAGCTTAATCTCTTAGATTGCAATGTTACTCGCAAGCGCATTGTACCACGCATTATTGTGGTTGAACCCGACTTTCTTGTCGATATTTCCTCGATTGCCAATTGTTTTGAAGACTACGGACACCATCCTTTGCTCTTTACCGTTAATCGTTTGCAATCCAAAAAAGCTACTGCTGCCACTCTTTTGGGTAATTTTGCAGGAAAAGCACTCGACGACATCATTAACAATCCTAATTACAACATTAACGAAACCTTAAAATCGAACTTCCGAAACAAGGCTTTAGACTTTGCTACCTGTATCGACTTTAATTCTGATGTATTTAAAAAGGACGGCACAGAGCAAGCAAAGAATATTCAAGACATTGTGGAAGAACTTTTTAAAAATTACGACCGTAACAAGGCTATTCTTGAACCATCGTTCGTTTGCGAAAGTTTAGGTATTCAAGGACGGGTCGATTTAATGACGACTGATTTCCGTTTACTCGTGGAACAGAAGTCGGGAAAGAATTTCTATATTGCAAGTAACCGCCTCAACAACCATGGTTCAAAATATTTAGAGAAACATTACGTACAGGTTTTGCTCTATTTCGGAATTCTGCAATATAATTTTAACCGAAGCACACGAAATACAAACATTCATTTACTTTATTCTAAATATCCGCTACCCAATGGTCTTTTAGAAGTTGAATCACTGCAATCGCTGATGATGGAAGCGATTAAGTTTCGCAACCAGGTGGTTGCTACCGAATATTGGATAGGCAACAACGATTTCGCAAAAATTATTCCGCACTTTACTCCCAATACTTTACAGCTAACTCGTGGAAACGAAAGTTTTTTCCAACAGTGGATTTTACCACGCCTAACCGAAACTTTAGCACCGCTGCATAAGCTTTCTCCGTTGGAAACAGCTTACTTCAGCAGAATGATGCGCTTTGTTGTAAAGGAACAAATTATATCGAAGGTGGGTTATCAAGAAGGTGTAGGTAGCAGCAATGCCGATCTTTGGAATATGCCTTTAGCGGGTAAGATTGAATCGGGCAATATTTACACGGGCTTAACCATTACGCGAAAAGAACAAAGTACAGCTTATAATGGTTACGATAGCATTACGCTTGCTGTACCGAAACAAAGCGAAGATTTTTTGCCTAACTTCCGTCGTGGCGATATGGTATATCTTTATGCGTATCGCAAAAACGAAATGCCTGACATTCGAAAAGCTTTTCTTTTTCGGGGCACATTGCAGGAAATTCATACCAACACTGTGATGGTACGTTTAAACGATGGACAGCAAAACCCTAATTTACTTGTTGGCGACCAATTTGCCATCGAACATAGCGGTAGCGATATTGGTTGCACAACTGCTATTCAAGGCTTACATACTTTTATTACGGCCAGTAAAGAACGCAAAGATTTGCTTTTGGGGCAACGTTCTCCTGAGCGAAATACAGAAATACAACTTTCTAAAACTTACAATCCTACATACGACGATATAATTTTGCGCGCCAAGCAGGCTACTGATTATTTTCTTTTAATTGGTCCTCCTGGAACGGGTAAAACGTCAATGGCATTGCAATATCTCGTAAGAGAACACGAAGGGAAAAACATTTTGTTGCTTTCTTATACCAATCGTGCCGTAGACGAAATTTGCGGAATGCTTGCCGATAACAACATCGCTTTTCTTAGACTTTCGAAAGAATATTCGTGCGATTCCCGCTTTACTGATAATTTGCTTACGAATGCTGTTAAAACAAATCCCACGCTCGAACATATCCGACAAACTATCGAGTCATCGCGCATCATCGTCAGCACAACGGCAAGTCTTGCAATCCATACGGCTATCTTTAGCATTAAACATTTCGAACTTGCTATTATCGACGAAGCAAGTCAGATTCTTGAACCGAATATTGTTGGCTTACTTGCTGCACATAATGGAGGAAAACAGGTTATCGACAAATTTATTCTGATTGGCGACCACAAACAATTGCCTGCTGTTGTGCAACAAGATAATAACGAATCGGCTGCCGACTCGCCTTTACTCGAAGAAATACATCTTCCAAATTGTGCCAACTCGCTATTCGAACGCCTTATTCTTACCGAGCGGGCAGCAGAACGTAATAACTTTGTTGGCACACTTCGTAAACAAGGTCGTATGCACCCAGATATTGCAACCTTCCCCAACACTTATTTTTATGTTCGCGAACAGTTGGAATGTGTTCCTTTAGCTCATCAGACAAAACTTAATCTGCCTTATAACAAACCAAGTGAAGATAAAATAGACGACTTTTTAAAGGCGCATCGAATGATATTTATTCCTTCCAAGTTGTGCCGACAACCTAATTTTTCAGAAAAGGTAAATACAGAAGAGGCACGAATAGTAGCCAATCTTGTTCGCCGTTTATATCGTCAGATGGGAGAAACATTCGATGCACAAAAGTCAATTGGTATTATTGTACCTTATCGTAATCAAATTGCGATGATTCGAAAAGAATTGGAGCAACTCCATTTACCCGATATCGGCAATATTAGTATCGACACTGTGGAACGCTATCAAGGTAGCCAGCGAGATGTAATCATCTACTCGTTCACCATTCAAAACCGTTTCCAATTAGAGTTTCTCACTGCCAATACATTCATAGAAGACGGCAATCCGATTGATCGCAAACTAAATGTTGCCATTACCCGAGCTCGCCAACAACTCATACTTACAGGAAACGAAGCCACCTTGCGTCAAAACTTTCTCTTCGGCAAACTAATTGATTATATCGATGAAAAAGGTGGAAGAACAATGATTTAAAACTTTACACAAGCGCCTTCCTTCTGTATAATAAAACGCGCGAAACTTTAGCTTTTTAGATAGATAAGAAAAAAACATATTAGAAAGGAATGGTTATAGTTTTATGTAACTTCTCCACATATTTCATCTATCATTGAAAAGCAAATAAAAAAGCAGTCTTAACCGCATTCTAATCCTTACCATAATTGAAGAAAAAAAAGGCATAATAAGCAGTTAAGAAATTTATAATTAAAAAATAAAAAAACATAATTATAAATTTTATTTTTATAATAATAAACTTCGTCGTTTTTTATTATAATTTTTCTAACCAATAATTTCATCTCCCAAATCCTATCCTCTCTTTCAAAAAATAGCACGTAATCTTGTTTTAAAAAAGAGATACAAACCCAACATAAGAACTATTTTTTTGCTCTACTTTTAGCATACTGCATCTTCAACTTTTTCAAAACTTTCTTACATCTAACTTTCTTCAACAAAAAGTATTTTGAGAGAGAGATACGTACTTAAACTTCTAAGTTTTGGAGAAAGAACCGAAGTCTTAATCCTTATTTTAATGGAAAATACTTTTTGAGTTATATACGTGATAGTAGTCTTTATACTTGGGACGTCTTAATCCTTATTTTAATGGAAAATACTTTTTGAGTTGGAGAGGCGGACGAAAAGGTGTCTTTCGAGAGGTCTTAATCCTTGTTGTAATGGAATATACTTAATAATTTAAAACATAAGAATTATGTCAGAATTTAATTTGTCTTAATCCTTGTTGTAATGGAATATACTTTATAATTATATTTTCTCCAATAACTGATAGTAACTCATAACGCTTTTCTTTCCAAATTCTCTATAGATTTGGCTTTAACATCTCCTATAATGGCTTGATAACAGGCAATTTGTCATTATTGAAGTCAAACTTAAAGACCTTATTGTCTGTCAGCGACTTCTGATAAAAGAATTTAGGATATCTCGATGAGCCACTTTGAACACCAACGCCTATTGTTGAATCTTTCTTTAGTTTATTCCTTATGGCATTAAATAATCTTTTAATCCCTTCTTTAGGTTCTTTAGAAATCAACCGCAATGAAATCAACTCAACTTCGTTTTCATTTGCCCTTCCTCCTATTCCTTCAATAGTTCCCTTGCATACTTCATCATCATAAAAAGAAATACCTGCTTTGTTGTAATCTTTTAAAGAGACAAAGAAAAACAACTTGTCCTCTATACCATTGCCAATAACACTTCTATAATTTGCCATATTGATTGCTGTATAAAAAACATCTTTTGTGTTCTTTTTCCTTAAATATACAACACAATCATACTTCACTACCATATCGTTAATATATGGCACAAACTCAACCAAAGGCATAATAACATTTATATAAGACATAAGCAATTAATGAGTGTCTATTTTTTGTTTTCCCCATCCATCTTTGCCCAGATAATACAAACGTATCTATACATATTGTTAGATTTTATACATAAGAATATAAATTATCTCCCCCGATAACCAAATTGGATTCTGACTAATGTAATTACCTGCACAAGAGTCATAGTAGCGGAAACAGTTAATACATTCCCGTCTCAACGTCCTCATACTGACCTTGATACTTAAACGGAATGAAGGAGGAATTATTGTTGTCCTTCCTTCTCTTTCTACCGAAGCTGTCGAGTTCCTGCTCCCATACCTTGTTATAATGGAATATACTTAATGATGACATTGGCGACCAAACTATCAGAAGTATCACAAAGTCTTAATCCTTGTTGTAATGGAATATACTTAATAATTCTTCCATTTACGTTTAACAATTAACATTTAAAGTCTTAATCCTTATTTTAATGGAAAATACTTTTTGAGTATTTACCCAACAGGCTCAATGACTAATGAATTGTGTCTTAATCCTTATTTTTAATGGAAAATACTTTTTGAGTTGTAACGAATCGTCCATTACCTCATAAGGGGCAGTCTTAATCCTTATTTTAATGGAAAATACTTTTTGAGGGCGTCACAGGGTTGTTTGGGCATAAATTCAAGTCCACCACAGAAATATTGGTAGTAAGCATTCTCGCTCCATTGAGAAACCACCATTTCATCTGACACATTACGCAAATGTTTTAAAATTAAAAGACCACACATCAAGCGAATAGGATGAGCAGGGCGACCATTATTGCTGCAATACAAAGGAGAGAAAGCATTTTCAAAACATTCCCAATTAATCTTATTACTAAGTTGGAAAAGGGGATGTTCATGGCTAAGCATGTCCTCTAAAGAAGAGAACATAGAGAGCTGTTTAGATGTACGTTTAAGCATAAATATCTGCAAGATTTATAATGTAAAGGTACAAAAACTTGCAGATATAAACAAATAATTTACAGGATAATATACTATGAATCAGAGGAATATTAGGTTTATAAGGGAGGACTAAATAACATTTCTCAAACATAATGCTGTGCAATAAACAAGAGGATAAGCTGCACTAAGCAAAGAGTAAAAATAAAGAAGCCTGCCATTAAAAGAATGATTTAAAATCATAATCTTAAGGACAGGCTTTTGTTTTTATTTGGGTTATCGTCATTAGCATGATGATAGCACCTTACTATATCATTATCGTACTATCTTTTGTGAAATGCGAGAACCATCAGAGTAGATTGTGGTTTGCACGTAGATACCTTTTTCTGGACGATTAACACTGCGGCCTGAGAGATCGTGGTATTCTACTTTTTCAACTTGTTTTGCTGTATTGACATTTATACCAGTGCTTGACAAGAAATACTCTGATATACCAGAGCTAAGACGCTGGTCGCCATCAATATAAACTGCTTCTAAGCCTACTTTATCTTTTGCTTCCTTGTAGAAATAGATTGCACGCGAGTTTTCATCATACTTATAGAATTGGTATTGGTCAGAGAAAGAATAAGGAACGTCTGTCATGTTTGACTTTAAATTCTTATAAGTTTCGGGAGTGAAGGTCTGCTTTTCACCATCAATATAAAGATTGTAATAAAGATGGGCTGGGTCAAGATAATTGAAATCAGCTGAATAGTAGCTCAATGTAAATTGTAATCCACCAGGACCTCCCCATGGATTTGGATCAAAAGGCTGGTATGCAGTAAGTTTCGGTGGCATTGGAGCTGCTGCTTTTTTATCCCATTGGTTAATAAGTGCGTAACGATAAGAATCGAAAATATAAGTACTTCTATCGTCGTCCATACTCTTATGTACCATTAAAATGCCTTTTGTGCTTAATGCATTTTTCTCTGCGTCATAAGTAAATACAAGCGGTTGATGACTCAAGCACGGTTTCTCATATTCGTTGCCCATTTCGTCCTGACCTTTTCCCATTACTGCAGAAGATACAAATACGTAGCAAGCAGTTGTGCGGTCAATACCAAGATAAGATGTTGCAGGGAAAGTTACTGTTGTACCGTTCTTGGTTCCTTTTATCCAATAACCTTTTACATTTGCTGTTAAGTCGCCTAAATAAACATCATCGCCGTCAAAAGCATATTTCACTGGATATAACTGCGACTTTCCTTCCATATCCATATAAAGTACAAGTCCGTCCCAAACTTTTGCCGATGCAGATGGTGCTATTTTATTTTCGTCCATGCGTGCACTTTTGTAAGTAGCCTCTGAATAGCTTGTCCAAGCACCATTATCACGACACATACCAATCACCTCTCCTTCTTTTTCAACCATCAGAAGCGAATCGTTGCGCCATACATATTTTAGAACTTGGTTTTCTTTACCTTCAATGGGTACATATGTTTCCTTACCATTTTTTGTTCCAACATGGATTCGATACAAGTATCCATACTTAGGTTCTCCTGTTGAAAAGTCTTCCTCTGAAAAAATTGCTTGTGGAAGTTGGAAAGCAATGGTATCTCCTACAGTACTTGCGCCTTTAATCCAAGTCTTTGTATAAAGCGAATTGAGAGGATTCTCAAGATAAACTGCACCATCCTTACCAAAAACTATACGTTGCCAATCGCCTGTACTTTTGTGTGGTACTCCGTAATAGTAAACCGACTCAAAACCTGTAGTAGTGCGATATAGGTTAATTGTATCACCTTCTGCTGGTTTCGTAATAATTGTAGGATTGTCTTGTGCCATTGCTATTACTGCTGATAGCACTGAAAAAATAAATAATGTACAAAGTCTCTTCATAAGTAATTGTGGTTTAAAAGTTATTTAAAAAGTCATTATGTGATTGAACACACCTAATAATAGAAATAAATACGAGCGTATAAAGTAAAACGGGTTAAGCCAACTCTTAAAATAGTTTGCCAGTTAGTATTTACTATATACGCTCGTTTATTTTATTTAAAAATTACTTTTGAATCATTTGAAACTTTGGTTGTCCCTTCTTCATATTTACAAGTGGCATCATTGTAACTCCATGTGATGTTCCTTGTGCAATACGAACTGGAGCTGTAGGTTTGCTTCCAGATTCACCTGCAGGTGTAGTAAATTCTATCTTTACAAGTGGGCCCCATTCATCGTTAATATTCTTTGCTAATGAGCAAGCATAATAAGTTGTTGATGGGTCTGCGCTCCAGGTTGCGTTATCAACACCAAACTGATTCCAATATGGATCTTGTTCATGGTCTTCTTGCAACAATTTTATTACACCAGCTTCGCCCATATCAGCCTTATCAAATGCACTCTTTGTGATGATAATATCTCTGTGAACTGAACATTCAGCATTTGGTGTATAGATAACACGCTGGTAATAAGAATCGCCACTCTTTGCAAATTCTTTAATTTCGATATTTACTTTAGCAACACCAGTGCCACCCAATTTCTTAGTTGTAACAGGAATAACAACCATATCTGCATAAGTTCCAGCTGCGTCCCATGCTTGTACATAGATTTCATATTTAGTGTTTGGTGTTAAACCAGTCCATTCGTATGAGTATTCGCCAGTACATTTAACACCCCATTGCTTAATCATATCGCCCATATTGCTTAGTCCCATCATTGGACCAAACTGTTCGAATTGTTCTTTTGCCTTACCTTCTTGGAAAATACAGATAGCATATCCCTGAACATCTGCATTAGCAGAGAACTTAGCTTTTATACTTGTTGCTGCTGCTTCTACAACTTCTCCTGTAACCTTAGGTGTTCCGATAAGAGGTTTCTTAGGAGTTGTAAATTCTGCCTTTGACATACTGCAAGGAACACCATACATATCGTAACCAAGTGTAATGATAGTATAAGGTGTGTTATCTTTGAACGAATCGTCGAAACCTGTCATTTGTGCATTTGTGAAATCGTCTTGCATCATGCTTGCATTGATTCTTTCAAAGTAAGAAACTGCGATTTCATCAGAAGTTATCTTGTTTGAAAGTGATTGTGGGACACAAGTGATTTTATAAGACTTACAGTCTGGAGTCTTTTTTACTGCAACCCAAAGTGTATCACCAGTAGATCCACTCTTATAGTCTTTATATGTAACATCAGCTGCAACTCTACCTTCAACGTTTGCGAAGAAGATGTTATCGATTCTATCCACCATAAATGCCTTGTGAGAGTTGGTTTTCTCCATAACTATCACACGGTTTGGTTCTGTTTGTGCAAATGTTGCCAAACTAAAAATTGCCATTAGGCTAAGTAATATGCTTTTTTTCATTGTTTTACGAATTTAAAGGTTGTGTTTTTAACTTTGATAATAAATACGCCATGATGTAAGTTCGATACATCGATTCCTTCTTTGTCAGCAACTTTAGTGCGTAACAATGTCTGGCCTTTCAGATCGTAGATAGCTACATCGGCTTTTTCCGAATTTAATCCGCTAATGTAAAGCATGTCTTCACGTTGAGAAATTTTAATTCCCTCTGTCTGATTGCTTACATTGCCGATTCCAGCAGTTGATTTAACAAACCTAATGTCTTTAATGGCAGATAATTTCCACACAGGTTCTACTGAGAATTTACTTCCCATAACGTGCATGCCATCAGCTGCAAAGGTTATCTTCTGGATGTCTGTAATGGCATACTTGCCTACATCACCCGATTTAGGTGTAACCACGAGCTCTGTCTGCGCATGAACTTGCGAGAAACTCATTGTCATTATGGCTGTTAAGACAACTAAAAAAAGTCTTTTCTTCATAATGATTTGGTGTTTAAGTTAATATTTAAATTATATAATTTCAGATTTCTTCAATCCTTAGTTCTGTGATTTTCTTGATTTCTATTAAAATCCTTGGTATAGAAAGTATGTATATACTTGTCATATTAAGGGAATTTTGAAATTTTTGTAAAGGTACAAGTAAATTCGGAAATACTTAATTTCCATTAAAATTTTTGTATTAAATTAACAATATTACAGACTCTTTATAGAAATGAGCTATAAATGACGAAGCTATTCAATAAATTAACTTTAATTACAAGAATATGCTAAATGAAAAGTAGATAAAAAAGGCTGTCAAAATATGAATTGAGATAGCTATTTCAATTGCATATTTGTATTATAATAATGCAGTATTTAAAAAGATACAAAGAAAAAGTTATGCGCAAAGAATAATAAACTACGATGTTTTTTCCTTGCCCAAATGATTTAAAAATAAAACGTAATTATGAAGCAGAAAAAATATAATAACAAAATAAAAATTTATAATTACAAAAAATAAATTTGTTATTATAAATTCGATGGTTTATAATTATAATTTCTTCATCAGAAATTTTAGCCCTAAAAAGCGTTGTTGTTCATTCCATTTATAATAAAAAAATGCTCCTGTCGGCGTATGATTTTCATCTTTGCTGACAGGAGCATTGTTCTTTATAAATTCTACCTACTATCAATTATTCCATTCAGGAAAACGATAGTATTTTATCTCATGTTGGCTCGATTAGAATTCGTTTGGTTGGAATGATATTGTAAACCAACCCATTTGGAGAAGGTCAACCAAGTCAAACTGAACCATAACATTATTTTCCTTATTGATAAATGTAGGCAATGCGCTCACACCAACTCTGTTTTCGTAACCATTCTTTTGGAGAAGTTCTACGATATAAGGCGAACGAGCTGTTAAGTTGCTAAAGGTAATAACCATAGCTGCAACATACTTGCCACCATCTTCGAGAAGAAGTATCTTAGGGAAATCTTCAGAAGTAGTGTTGATAACAATACCTAAGTCGATAGTTTCTTCGCTCTTATAATAAGATTGTTTACGATATTCTGCTGCAATTTCTGCAACAGTATTTTTGCCAAATGTTACTATTGGCATAGGGAAATCGACTTTAAGTGGTGGAACTTGCTTGCTGAGGTCGGCATATGCGTAGTGCATTTGTGGCATGAATTCGGTTTTTCCTTCAGTCTTGTCCTGCATCTTTACAAAGCAAGCAGCCTTATCATCGTAGTTGTAGTAGATAATATCTCCTTCTGAATCGTTCATACCTGTGTAGATATGGTTAAGAGATTTCAGATAAGTTGTCACTTGCTCTGGAGTAGGAAGGTTGCTTGGATTTACAAAGAGAGAAGTTTCTTCAAGACTATTTTTTGTATAAACATCAAACCAGTATTTTACACTTGGCCAGCGTGCATCGCCAGTATCATAAACGTAGATACCACTTGCTGGTTTAGATCTTTCTGCATTCAATTTGTGGTTCATACGCTTTTCAAAAAGCTGCATAAGTTCTACAGATCCGCCACGTCCATAGTATGGCAACCATGTACCTGAAGCATTATCTTTTAGGAGAGATACACGTGTCCAAGAACTATAACTTTCATCATAAGCTCCAAAGTAATATTCAGCGCCGTTTTCTACCTTATTGATATATACAACAACTTTAGCAGTTTTGTTTACATATACCTTTACTTCATCGTTCAAAGACGCATCTGCTTCAAGTTCGTAGCCTTGCTTGCGTAGGAAAGCTTTGAAAGCATCAACCTTTTCTGATTTAAGCAAACATTTAGCATACATGTAAACTCCTTGTCCGTTACCATTGTATTCCCAATGAACTTTTTCTCCATCAACAGTTTTCTCTAAGATAAGTTTACTGCTATTTGGTTCATTAATGCTAAATCCTCTTGCTTTTTCAGCAGCTTTAAGGTCGGTAAGTGTTTTTGCAAAATCAACAGAAGGAAGTTCAAAATTCTCGTCTGTAACACTTGGTGTGGTGTTATCGGCAGCCGAGAAGAAAACCAAACTGTCTACTTCTTCTGACTTAAATACTTGTTTCTTACCATTCTTATAAATATATACACCTTGTGCAGAAGCCATTGAGGCACATAAAAGAAAAGCTAAGGTGAGGGCTGTAGAGATAAAATTCTTTCTCATTTCTTTATAAACTTAAATGATCTGTATTGTGTTTTAACGATATAAACTCCTTGTTTAAGTGCGCTGAGCGCAATGGTTAAGGTTCCATCAGAATTAATTTTTTCGCTCAAAGTCAGACGGCCAGAAGCATCAAAAACACGTACTGTTTCGCCAGCTTTAAATCCAGTAAGTGTCATAAACTCCTGTGTAAGCGTAGCTTCTCCAGTTTTACCTGTCGTTGTTGCTTGTTCAATACCATCGGTTTCTCCATCAAAGGTAACCTTTTTAATGTCTTTGGCAGCGTAAATAATATCTGCCGTTTTTGTGGTTAGATGTACATTATCGTCCTTAACAACCATCTTAGGACGGTCGGCAAGATTGTACGTCACTTGTTCGCCCGTTGCAAGCCATACGAATATTTTCGTAGGTTGTGCGTGCACGGCAAGTGCTACCACAAGAAGTAGTTGTAAAAAATAGATTCTCTTCATATTAAAAATTTTAAATTAGGTTATTCTCATTCATCATTTAGCAAGCCTTCCCAACTCATATTCTAATTTATCCTATTAAATAAAGGATATGAATATTCTCACATAATTTTTGTTGATAGTAAGAAGTTCTCTCTCGTTTAGTTTTATAATTAAAAGTTGTTAGGCTTTCGCTGCAAATGTAGTAATAAATTTTTAAAACCTAATAATTTTATAGCAAAAATAAATTTCTATCTATCTAAAAACAATAAAATGTTCTTTTTTCTTTCCGTAAAAAACGCATATTTTTCGGCATAACAGGCGCAAACAAGTGTAGATTCTCTCATTGGACGAAAAAACGTTTGTAGATAAAAATACAACTACAACTATCGGAAGTTATGAAAAAAAGCAAGATTTATAAAAGAGAAATGGACATTTGGTAGGTTGGTAGCCTACCAAATGTCCATTATACCTTTTTTATATGTTTAATATTTGAACGATGAGCCTCCTAAGAATTCTCGAAGTAACGATGTTGGTGGCAAACTGCGGAAAGGCAACGATGCAAAATAAGATAAAAATTTGCGCAATCGGTAAGCCTCTGCATACTCATCGCAATTTTCTGGCACTTGTTCCAATACAGCTTCTGCTTGTGCTTTCAATACTGCTACTTCGTAAAGCATAGCTGTATTAAACATTACATCGGCATTTTCTTGATAAGGGAATATCCATTTCTTTTCTCCTGCACGTACACTTGGCCAACGACGTATGGTTTCTTGTGCCGAACAACCACGATATTTATAATCGCGCACAATACGACGAATAAGTCTGTTGTCGGTTGTAGGTATGTAATTATGGTCGTCTAACAGAATAGTTGTCAGTGCTGAAGCATAGATGCGGAATTTCTTATCATCGTCAATATCCTTTGTAAGGATTGGATTGAGAGCGTGAATGCCTTCCACAATTAAAACATTATTGGGTTCTAAACGCAATTTCTTACCTTTCATTTCGCTTATACCCGTTTGGAAATTGTAACTTGGCAGCTGTACTTCTTCTCCTTTAAACAAAGTTGTAAACTGCTCGTTGATAAGTGGAATATTCAGTGCATACAAACTTTCATAGTCATAATCGCCTGTTTCGTCTTTAGGTGTATCTACGCGATTTACAAAATAATCGTCCAAAGATATTTGTACAGGTTTTATTCCACACGTCAGTAATTGCACCGAAAGGCGTTTACAGAATGTTGTTTTACCACTTGATGATGGTCCAGCAATCAGAACAACGCGTACTCCTTCTTTATTTGCGATGGTTTCTGCCATTTGCGAAATCTTCTTTTCCTGCAATGCTTCGCTAACATTTATAAGGTCGTTGGAATATCCTTGCTTCACAGCTTCGTTAAAATCGCCTACTGTTCGTACACCCAAGATTTGTTGCCAACGATGGTGAAGTCTAAATACTTCAAACATTTTATCTTGCGCTATCAATTCGCCAAGTTTTGAAGGGTCTTCTACTGAAGGAACACGCACCAGCAATCCATCAAAGAATTTCTCTACACCAAATAATTTAATCTGCGATGTATTGGTTAGCATTGAACCATAGTAGTAGTCTACATAATCGTCCAACTTAAAATAAGTGGTATAAAGCGAACCCATGCTCTCAAGCAGTTTTACTTTGGCCTCATCGCCCAATTTACGAAACATGCTGATAGCTTCTTCGGTGGTTGTTTCATAATGTTGTATGGGTAAAGCTTTATTAATAATGGTTTGCATCTGCTCTCGTATGTCTGCAACATCATCATCGGTGAGGGGTCTTCCAATGTTAATGTTACAATAATAACCATTTGACACAGGAATATCTATCACAACCTTGCTTTTTGGATAAAGGTCGTGAACAGCTTTACATAAAACAATAAACAATGAACGTGTATAAGTGCGCATTCCAGAAGCAGAATAAAGGTCGAGAAATTCTACATCTTTATTATGAAAGACCCGATATTCCAATCCTTGCACTTTATTATTCACCTTTGCGCTAACAGGTCCGAAGTCCATTTTCAAATTAAATGCACGATAAACTTCATAAAGTGTGCTACCAATTGGGACTTCTAAAGTTTTTTTATTATTTTTGCAACGGATTTGTATTACTTGTTTCATCTTGTAAGAACGTTTAACGATTTAAATCAGGGTATAAAGTTAACAAGTTCCTTTTAAAGAGCAAAACAAAATTGCATTAGAATACAATTAATTATGACAACAGGTGTTTATTTAGCCATTCTTTTTAAGATTGTAGGCTCATTGGCATTGCTTATTTATGGCATGAAAGTAATGAGCGAGGCATTACAGAAAATGGCAGGTTCACAATTACGCCACATTTTGGGCGCAATGACCACTAACAGATTCACAGGTATGCTTACAGGAACGTTTATTACCTGTGCCGTTCAGTCTTCTTCAGCGACAACGGTAATGACTGTTTCTTTCGTAAACGCCGGATTGCTAACACTCGCACAAGCTATTTCCGTGATTATGGGTGCCAATATTGGAACCACACTCACAGCTTGGATTATGTCGTTAGGATATTCGGTAGACCTTACAAGCTTTGTTTTTCCTGCCTTTCTTGTAGGTATTGTGCTGATTTACACTCGAAAGATGCGCTATGTAGGCGATTTCTTATTTGGTCTTTCCTTTATGTTCTTCAGCCTTGTGCTACTGAGCGACGCTGGAAAAGCATTACATTTAGACACAACACCTGCGGTAATAGAGTTCTTTAAGTCGTTCGACGTAAACAGTTACTTTACTATTTTGGTTTTCCTTGTCATCGGTTCCGTTATCACTTGTATTGTTCAGTCGTCTGCTGCCGTTATGGCTATCACCATTTTGCTATGCTCTACGGGTGTTTTACCTATCTATCTTGGTATTGCTTTGGTCATGGGCGAAAACATTGGAACTACTGTTACAGCCAATTTAGCAGCGTTAGCTGCTAACACACAGGCTCGACGAGCAGCTTTAGCACACCTTTTGTTTAACGTTATCGGTGTTGTTTGGGTGCTTGCAGTATTCTATCCTTTCGTAAATATGGTGTGCGGATTTGTTGATTATGACCCTACTGCAGGCGCAGTTAATGCCAATATTAAAGTAAAATTACCTATTGTTTTAGCAGCATTCCACACAACATTTAATGTTACAAATACATTTTTGCTAATTTGGTTTATTCCTCAGATCGAAAAATTGGTTCGTATGCTTATTAAAACCCGCAAGAGCGAAACCGAAGAAGATTTCCGTTTGCGTTTCATTCAAGCTGGTATCATGAAGACTCCAGAACTTTCTGTGCTTGAAGCAAGCAAGGAGATTCAGTCGTTTGCTGAACGTTTGCAGCGTATGTTTAGCATGGTTAGAGAGTTATTGCATACTACTGAAGATTCGAAATTTGTGAAACTATACTCTCGCATAGAGAAATATGAAAGCATTTCGGATAACATGGAGATTGAAATAGCTAAGTACTTAGATCAAGTTAGCAATGCTCACCTTAGTGATGAAACAAAGGAAAAGGTTCGTTCTATGCTTCGTGAGATATCTGAACTTGAAAGTATTGGCGACTCATGCTTTAACATTGCACGTACAATGAACCGCCGTATGTCGGCAAAAGAAGACTTTACTGAAAGTCAATACAACCATATTGAACAGATGTTTGAACTAACCGATGATGCTCTAACACAGATGAACAACTTGCTGGTAGGCCATAAACACGAAAATGATATAAATCATTCGTTCAACATTGAGAACGAAATGAACAACTACCGCGACCAGTTAAGCACGCAGAATATTCGCGATGTGAACGAACATAAGTACACTTACGCGATTGGAACAATGTATATGGACATTATTCAAGAGTGCGAAAAGCTCGGCGACTATGTTGTAAATGTGGTTGAAGCACGTATGGGTGTAAAACAAAGTATTTAATTTTGCAACGCTTATATTAAAGTTTAAAGAGCTTTTAGTAACTTTGCCTAATATGGAAAAAAATAGTTTTGCACAACAACTTAGCCCAGTTAGCTATACCATCAACATAAGAGGAGAATTGTTCGACCTTTCGAAGCCTTGTGTAATGGGCATCTTAAACGTTACTCCCGATTCGTTTTACGCAGACAGCCGTATGCAAACGGAAGCGGAAATATACAAGCGTACTAATCAGATTATAGCAGAAGGGGCAAAGATTATCGACGTAGGTGCATGTTCTACACGCCCAGGAGGAGAGTTTGTAGACGAAAAAGAAGAAATGCGTCGTCTTACTATGGCACTGCCAATTATTCGTAAAGCACAGCCAAATGCTATTATTTCTATCGACACTTTTCGTGCTTCTATCGCCCGACGCATGGTTGAAGAGTTTAATGCAGATATTATAAATGATGTTGAAGAAGGCAGCGATCCAGACATGTTTCGTACTGTTGCCGAACTGGGAACACCTTATATACTGATGTCTAAGGCTGCTAATATGCACGATATGCTTATCAACTTATCGCGCGAAGTGCAGGAATTGCGTGCTCTTGGGCAGAAAGATATCATCTTAGATCCAGGCTTTGGCTTCGGTAAAGACCCTATTGATGGTAACTTTGCACTAATGGGCGTCATGGAACAACTACACGCTTTAGAGCTTCCTATACTTGTTGGTATTAGCAGAAAGCGCATGATTCATCAACTATTGGGTATTACAGCACAAGAGAGTCTGAATGGAACAACGGCTCTTAACATGATTTCTCTCATGAAAGGGGCAAGCATCTTGCGTGTTCACGATGTGAAAGAAGCAGTAGAAACTGTGCGCATTTACGAGCGATTGATAGCTACTACAAAGGCAGAATAGGCTGATTGTTGCGTAAAAGAAATAGCAGAAAGGAAGAAATATGTTTTTTGATTTTGGCTTAAAAGACATCATTGACATAGTGTTGGTAGCGCTTATGCTCTACTACCTCTATCGTATCATGAAAGAATCGCGTTCGCTTAACGTGTTCGCAGGTATTATGATATTCATTGTTGTCTGGCTTATTGTCAGCCAAGTATTGGAGATGCGCCTCTTAGGAAGCATTATGGACAAGCTTGTTTCTGTAGGAGTTATCGGCATTATCGTGCTTTTCCAGGAAGAAATACGCTACTTCCTCTACAATCTTGGTGCGCATCAGAAAGCAAGAAACATACTAAAAATCTTCCGAAGCGACAAGAATAAGAAGGGTGTAGACCGTGAAACGATTCTTCCTATCGTTATGGCTTGCATGAATATGGGCAAGGGTAAGGTAGGCGCACTGATTGTTATAGAGCGCGGAGTTATTTTGCAAGACATAGTAGAAACGGGCGATTACATTGATGCACGCATCAATCAACGACTCATAGAAAATATTTTCTTTAAGAATTCACCTCTCCACGATGGCGCAATGGTAATATCGAAGAAGCGTATTAAGGCTGCTGGCTGTATTCTTCCGGTTAGCCACAACCAAGATATTCCAAAGGAATTCGGACTTCGCCACCGTGCTGCAATGGGTATTTCGCAGGCTTCTGACGCTCTCGCTATTGTGGTTTCAGAAGAGACGGGTAAGATTTCGGTAGCCATTCGCGGTGAATTTCAAGTGCGACTTTCGGCAGAACAACTTGAAAGTATCCTTACGAAGGAACTCGAAAACTTATAAAAACAAAGGTAAACACATATACAATAAACCTACTTTAAGTCATTACAGCTGGACATAAAGTAGGTTTATTGCTTTTATAACATACCGAAAGGGCGCTTCTTCGATGGTCTTATCAGATTGTATTTTTGCTGAATAGCCATGCGCCAATACTACAAGCCAACTTGTTTTTTCAGTTCTAGACGTTTCTCCTTAAGTTCTTTATCGTCAACATAGGCTAGTGCATATCCCCAATAAAGGTAAGCCTCTTTGAACGATTTAAGGCTATTCTTTGCATCACCCATATTCTTATATATTATAAACATGATGGATTTGCTCGGTTCATATAGCTCCGCTGCAACTCTTAGATGTTCTATTGCTGCATCGTAATGTCCCAATTGATTTTCAACAATGCCTAACCGATAGTTCCCAACAGCTATTTTAGGGTCGTATCCCACGGCTTTTGCAAAGTAAAAGGCTGCTAAATCGAGCTTATTCAGATATTCGTACGCACCAGCAGTATAGTAAAGTGCATTGTAAGTGGTGTCGCCTGCTACCATCACCTTATTATATATAGCAATGCATTGGTTGTATTTGCGGTCCAAGAAATAGGCTTCGCCCAGCATTCGGTTTACTTCTACATTGTCAGAATCCTGTTTACAATAGCGTTCTCCGTACAATATTGCCATATTAGGCTGACTATCTTCTTCAGATAAGAATACTTTCATGAGGTCAGCAACGATATGTCCGTCCATCGGAAACCTTTCTAAGAGCGTCATTCCCCAATATGTTTGCAGCGTTACATTGCGCATTGCACCTTGCGCATAGTACATTTCGCGCAGTGCATCGTGGGTAAGGCTGTCTTCTGGAATGGTTTTCAGCACATCAACACATTGTTTATATGCTGTACGAAGATAATAACACGACGCCAGTTTCATTCTTATAGCGTTATTGTCGTCCAACATCTGCGCTTGCTTATAGTGCGAAATAGCGTGAAAATAGTTATATGCCTTCATGCAACTATCTCCTTTTTCAACGAGCTGTCGGCGATGTTGCGCAATCGCAAACAGAGAGAAACAAAATAAAACTACAAAGAGCAGAAATTGTTTTCGCATATAAACAAATCGGTTAAAAGATAAATGAGAAGTTCTAACATAAATTTCTGTGGGGCTTTTAAATGACTATAGCCCCACGGAAACTAATTCTTTGCCAATATACTACTTATTTTCAGCTTAATTTGAAGTATATAGGTAGCGTGTAACGCACGGCAACAGGTTTTCCGTTTGCCTTGCCCGGCTTCCATTTCGGCATTGATAATACCACACGAAGTGCTTCCTTATCCAACAATGGAGAAACGGAACGTATAATCTTAGGTTCCATTACTTCGCCTTCTTTTGATACGATAAACTGCACGATAACACGTCCTTGTTCCTTATTTTTAACTGCCTCCGATGGATATTTCATATTTTCTGCAAGCCATTGGTTAAGATTTCCATTGAAAGTAGGCATTTCTTCAATAACGGTAAACACTTTCCTCGGAGCTTTCTTTGGCTTCTGTTCAGTTGGTTCTTCGTTTGCAATTTCAGTCGTAATTCCTACTTCTTGAGTGGCTATTTCAGCATTTCGGCTGTCCGTCAATGCTTCCACCTTATTGCTTGTGCTTTCAATTGCTTCGGTAGACAGCACGTTCTTCTGACTTTCCTGCAATGTAGTTGTTTTGCTTTCAGATGGCAAAGCCACCTTCTTTTGTTGTTCAACGCTCGCCTTATCCGTTGATATAGCCTTAGAAACCTTTGCTATATTGTGTGCAACTGTCTCTATATTACTAACAATGAGCAATGCTACTGCTAACGGAATATAAAGGGCATACTTTGCTTTCGCAATTCCTTTTGTTCGTTTTTTGTTCATCATGTTAATACGTTTCTTAAGAGGTAAAACATTAAAATTATTTGATATAGTAGCTACATTCTTTCTAAATGCCAATCCCAACAAATGGTATTGGTATTCCTTACTATTTGTTCCACTTGCCAAAACATTGTGGTCGGCAAGATATTCAAGGTTCAATCGCACTTCACGCTTTAGCAACCACACAAACGGATTTGCCCAAAAAACAATGGAGAATAGTTCTGAAAGAAGAATATCCAAAGTGTGTTGCTGTCTGCAATGCGTCAGTTCGTGCGTCATTATTTCGGTTATTTCCTTTTGGTTATGCTTCGATTGATTGATAAAAATCCAATTGAAGAATGAGAAAGGTCCATCTTCGATTTCCAATAGATACACCTTTTTGCCATCTATTTCGGCTGTTTTGCATTTATTCTTTAGTCTTACGATGGAAAACAGCTGCCATAAAAAGCGCAAAAACAGTAGGCTTACCATCATGATATATAGTGTTGTTGCCGTAGATTCCCAGTTTAACGAACCTCCTTTACCAGGTGTTATGCTTACGGTGGGCAGTATAATGGTTGCATATTCGTTAGCTATTGACAACATTCCTACGCTCTTGTTAATCCAATAGGAGAAGTTTAGCCCTGGCACCAATATCGCAACGAAATACATTCCAATAAGAGATGCTCTGCGCCACGAGAAGAATGTGTCGCTCGAAAACATCAACTTATAAAAGCCGAAGAGCACGATAAGGGCAATGTTGAGTTTCAATAAATACATCATCATAGCTATTTCGTTTTCAATCGATTATTGTTTAAAAATATGTTTGAAGGCAGATGCTAAATGTCTTTGTGGGCATTCAGCTTCTATTTTGTGTCTTTTCCTTTTTCAATTTCACTGATAATATCTTTCAAATCCTCTGGTGATATCTTGTCTTCCTTAGCAAAGAACGACACCATTTCACGAAATGAGTTCTTAAAATAGTTGCCTACGAAACTGCTCATAAAGTCTGATTTATATTCAGTTTGCGCTATTTGCGGCGTAAAATGATAAATCGCACGATGCTGTTTCGCCTTTACGTATCCCTTGCGCTTTAGATTATTCATCACCGAAGCCACTGTTGTGTAAGGTGGTTTAGGCTCTTCCAAATGCTGTAAAACCTCTTTCGTCGTACAGCTTCCTAAGCGCCATACTTGCAACATTACTTCTTCTTCTTGCTTTGTTAACTTCTCCATATTCGAATTTGGTTTATTTGTTTCTGCTACAAACTTACGATAAATTCGTAATGAAAACAAATCTATAATGTTAATAAACACTAAATATCAAACATTTGTCATTGTTTATCAAATCAATACGAAAAGTTAGGAGAGATAAAAACTAAAATAAACCATACTTAAAATACGTCGATTGCGAATAGAAAGCACTTCTCTCTCTTCTCAATAATTGGCTCTGAACATCTTCATATATAGATGAAATGAGAACAATATAAATGTAAAGATTTTACAGAATATCTTGTATTGCGTAACCGTTTAATTATCAAGACTTTATTATAGGGGTTGTTTTGCATTGCAAAAGCGGCTCTTTTACCTTGCAAAACAGGCACTATTGCTGCACAAAACAGGCACTATTGCAACGCAAAAGCATATACACAGCTTTTGCGTTGTATTTTTCTTTACAAACTAAAGAGATATTCTATATAAACATTCTCTACTCAATAGCGGAAAAATATATGCTGTGCGATATAGCCAATCAGCCATTTTGCTACAGTAATGGAAGCAACTTTTATATGTAAACAATGGCTTCTTACAATCCATAAATATTTTTCGCATCTGCTATAAATTGCAAAAGGGAGATAAAAAAATGACTATACTACTCTACAGATTCAGTATTCTGACACTACCTTCAAGTTGTCAGCACTGAACAATAGCATATAAAAAGAGGCTGGAGTCCTATGTCGGAATCCAGCCTTTATAACGCTTTTGCTTCAGCTACTAAACGTTTTCAGCGTCAGCAAAAGTAGGGATTGTTGTCAAGCAACAATAATAATTCTTATATTCTATAGCAGTTTTAAATTACTTTACAACTACTCTAACAACCTTACCGTTCTTGTACTTCACAATGTTTACACCCTTCTGAGCCTTGTCAATCTTCTGACCAGCAAGGTTGTAACGTGCTACTATCTCGTTGTCAGCGTCTATACTTGCATTTTCAATGCCTGCAGTTAGAACAACAACGTCTGCAATATTGGTTTGGTTTACTACGTGTTCGTCTACAGCAATAGAGCTATCGCCCAACTTAGGAGCCACAAATGCAATTACATGCATCTTGTCTGCGTTGTAACCAGCAGGGATAGTGTAAGTGAATTGCTTATCAAAGTTGTCGCCAGACCATGTAATGTTGTCACCGTTGATGTTTGTTAAGCACTGACGGAATGTGCCATTGTGAACATAGTTCTTAATTCTTTGACCCTTATCAATCTGTGGACTAACGAGTCCATCTTCTGTTACATAAACGTAAAGAACATAGTCTTTAAGGAAGCTTGCTGCGCTCTTAACACCCAAACCCTTTACATCTACAACCAATTGGTCGTTGTTTTCGTTAGTAACCTTGTCTACCTTAGCAGCAATTTCAAGGTTTACGAATGCAGGAAGATTAGCATCTGTTTGTTCAAACATTTGGTTAAACATTTGAACTGCTTGGCTAAATGCTTCTTCTTTGAAAGCAATTGCTGTTGTAAGAGCACCTTCTATTGCTGTTCTGTTGAATGCTGCCATTGGATAACCACTTGCACCAAGCGCCTTCATAATAGCAATACTTTGGTTTGTCTGATATGGGTCTGGGCTACCCATTGGGCCGTGAAGAGCCACCCAAGCCAAGTCATGACGATTATCTTGCAATTGCTTTAAGAGTCTTGAACCAGTAGGACACCATGTACAAGTAACAGCTGTAAACTGCTCAATGAGCTGCTTTTGTCTCTTAAGAGCTGTTTCGTAGAAGTTGATATCTGATTCGTAAACGTCGTTCTTAGTGTTGCCTGTTGGCTCAGCACCATCTACCTTAGTGATAGCAAACTTAATTTTGTGTGCGCCAAGTTCTACATCTGTAGTAGGAATTTCAACTACATCAGCCTTGATAGTACCATTAACGACACCTGTAATAGTTTGTTCTTTGATTTGCTTACCATCAATTGATGCTACTAAAGTATAAGCATTGATGTCTGATGTACCTAAGTTGCTAACGTTTACAACGAACTTTGTGTTGATTGAAGTCTTTGTAAACTTGTTGAATTTAACGCTATGAAGCATGATATCCTTAGCTGGATAATCTTTTTCTACTATCGCTTGCACTGCAAGGTTTCCGTATTTCTCAGAAGAGAAAGCGTACAATTCATTGCTACCTTCCATAGTAACGTATGTTGGAACAACAGTTCCTTCTTTCTGCAATGAGATAGCATAGCACTCAGGAGTAGAACCTTTCTTCTGTGTATAAGTAAATCCTAACATCACACCTTCAGCCTTTGTGAAGTCAAGAGTATAAGGAGTCGTGAATGTTACATCGTTCCAACCTTTCTTAGAGTTAGCAACTTCTTGTTCAGCAACTACCTTAAAGTCCATCTTTCCATCTACTGTATTGTAGGTAAAAAGCTTTAATGTGATAGCGCCAACACCATCAGCAGGTATTGCAGCACGCATACCAACAACCTTACCGCCATCGAATCCTGCAGCAATATCTTTGAAAATAGGAGTCATAAGGGTTAATTTGCCTTCGTTTTGGGTAAAGCCAACACCCTTCTCATTATAGTTATCACTGCTGTAGTTACCCATGTAACGCTGGTTAGCAGGCAAGTTTGCTCTTGTAGCCTTAACGTTGTTGTGGAATTTTACAGAACTGATTGGTTGAACAAGATTGTAGTCTTGCTCGGTTACTTTCAAGCTACCATTCTGTGCAGTAGCTGCGATTGCCATTGCAAATGCAAAGCAAGATAATAGAAGTTTTTTCATTTGTTTTTGGTTTAGTTAATATTCGATTAATTACTTCTTATTAGGTTTTTCATTCAGCACATCTAATTTATAGACTAATGCTTAGTTGCTTCTGTTTGTCTTCATATTATAAAAACTATTAAAACCTTCTATTGTTATAACAGATAATTATTATATGATGATTTGACAAAAGTACAAATAAAAAATTAAATAACTATTTTTTTGAAACTTTTTTTTCAAAAAACAACTACAATAGTGTATTTTGCCAATTAAAGGAGTATAACTATAGACTTTACACTGCTATTCCATATTAGGTTAAACTAACTGAAAACAGACTATACAGGAGGACTTTACAACAAATAAGGGCATATCTTCCATATTGCTTCTTAACTTATATCTATTAAATAGAATAGTTGTAGAGTTCATATCAATCAACGTTATTGATGAAGCTAGAAAATGTTTCAACATTGCTTCTGCTACTTAGTTTTTTAGTTTTATGCCATAGGAAGAAAAAAATATCGTACCTTTGCACCATATTATATATAAGGTGGTAACTGCTGAAACAGTAGTTACCTACAAATAAGAAAGGTATGAAGCATAAACAATGGATAACTGCCGTAATGGCGACAATAGCTCTAACACTAGCAAGTTGTGGTACAACACAGAAGTCTACAACAGCTTCCGATGCGACAACTACGCCGGGAGTAGTAACCGAAAAAGTAGAGGCAAGTAAGGAATTTATTAGCATTGCAGAAGGCATAGATATCTTTGAAAATCCTGAAAAGGTAACAGCAATAACGAAAAAATATGGTTACAAGCTAAAAGAAAACTACGAAATCTATCGTCTTGATAAGTTTACGAAGCTTTATTATAAGAATTGTCGTCTTGCAAAAATCCTAACAGACAACAAGTACGAAGACTATCCGAAGCCGTTACAAAAGGGAGTTTCAAGCTACATAGCCTTTAAAGATGGAGCTATTATTATTGGAGTTTTCAACCAAATAGCTTACGATAATCTTGTTGCACAGGTGAAAGCAGCTGGCTTCGTGCTTGATATGCCAGGAAACGAGGATATATATAAGAAAGGACAACGCACTATAGGCTGTTACGAAGGTGCCAAAACGATAAGAATACAATAAAATGGTGAGATTATAATAACCTTTGCAAGTTTCAGTAAATTGCCGTAACTTTGCAATCTGATTAAAAACAAACGATATACATATATGGGAGAAAAGAAATTCAAAAGAACCACTGTTACGGCAGCATTGCCCTATGCTAATGGTGGTGTACATATAGGACATCTTGCAGGAGTGTACGTTCCTTCAGATATTTACGCACGTTATTTGCGACTTAAGAAAGAAGAAGTTGTTTTCATCGGGGGCAGCGATGAACACGGAGTGCCTATCACTTTACGTGCTAAGAAAGAGGGAATCACCCCACAAGCTGTTTGCGACCGCTACCACAAAATGATAAAAGACTCGTTCAAAGAGTTTGGTATTTCATTCGATGTGTATAGCCGTACTACCAGCGAAACCCATCATAAGTTTGCTTCAGACTTCTTCCGTAAGCTCTATGATGAGGGCAAATTGATTGAGAAAGAAAGCGAACAGCTTTACGATGAGGAGGCGAAACAATTCTTAGCCGACCGCTATGTGATTGGAGAATGTCCACATTGCCACAACGAACACGCCTACGGCGACCAATGTGAGAAGTGCGGTAGCGACCTCAGTCCTATGGAACTTATCAATCCACAATCTACTATTTCAGGGTCAAAGCCTGTGATTAAGGCTACTAAAAACTGGTATTTGCCACTGAATGACTACCAAGAATGGTTGAAAAAGTGGATTTTAAGCGACCATAAAGAGTGGCGTCCGAACGTGTACGGACAATGTAAGAGCTGGTTAGACATGGATTTGCAGCCTCGTGCCATGACCCGTGACCTTGATTGGGGCATCCCTGTACCTGTTGAGGGAGCCGAAGGTAAAGTGCTTTACGTGTGGTTTGATGCTCCTATTGGATATATTTCGAACACTAAGGAGCTTTGCGACAGCAATCCAGAGCAGTTCGGTAGTTGGCAAAAGTGGTGGCAAGACCCTGAAACACGCCTTGTTCACTTCATCGGAAAAGACAATATTGTGTTCCACTGCCTTATCTTTCCAAGCATGTTAAAAGCACATGGCGACTACATTTTGCCTGATAACGTGCCTTCTAACGAGTTCCTGAACCTTGAGAACGATAAGATTTCAACAAGCCGCAACTGGGCGGTATGGCTGCACGAATACTTGGTAGACTTCCCTAACAAGCAAGATGTGCTACGCTATGTGCTTACTGCTAATGCGCCAGAGACGAAGGATAACAACTTCACATGGAAGGATTTCCAAGAGCGTAACAATAGCGAGCTCGTGGCAGTATATGGCAATTTCGTGAACAGAGCATTGCAATTGACGCAGAAATACTGGGATGGCGTGGTGCCTGCATGTGGCGAATTGCAAGACGTAGACCGTCAAACAATTCAAGAATTTAAAGATGTGAAGGAGAAAGTAGAAAGCTATCTCGATGTATTTAAGTTCCGCGAAGCTCAGAAAGAGGCCATGAATTTGGCACGAATTGGCAACCGTTACATTGCCGAATGCGAACCTTGGAAAGTTTGGAAGACCGATCCTAAGCGTGTAGAAACTATTTTGAATATCTCACTTCAGTTGGTTGCCAACCTCAGTATAGCCTTCGAACCATTCCTTCCATTCAGTAGTAAGGAGCTTCGCAATATGATCAACCTGGCTGAATACGACTGGACACAGCTTGGTAGCACCGATATTATTCCAGCAGGACATAAGCTTAACGAGCCACACTTGCTGTTCGAGAAGATCGAAGATGAAACTATCGATGCTCAACTCAAGAAACTTGAGGATACCAAAAAGGCTAACGAAGCTAACAACTATGTGGCTGAACCTATCAAGAAAGATGTTTCTTTCGATGATTTTGAGAAGCTTGACATTCGCGTTGGACACATTATTCATTGCGAAAAGGTAAAGAAGAGCAAGAAACTCCTTAAGTTTACAATCGACGATGGCAGCGGTTCAGAGCGCACAATCCTTAGCGGTATTGCTGCATTCTACGAACCAGAGCAACTCATTGGTAAGGATGTTCTCTTCATAGCCAACTTCCCTCCTCGTAATATGATGGGCATTGAAAGTCAAGGTATGATTCTTTCTGCTGTGAACTTCGATGGTTCTCTCAGCGTAACAACCACACTCGGAGAAGTAAAACCAGGTAGTAAAGTAGGCTAAAGATATAAGAACTTTCATATAAGACTGTATAAACAAAACGGCAGTAGTACTTTCTTCTT
>NZ_JABZSJ010000055.1:0-16234 GCF_015262605.1 Prevotella aurantiaca
CAAGGTAAAGGAAGAATAAAAAGAGGATGTATCAATTTTGACACACCCTCTTTTTATGTTGTTTACTGAATATCTTTACTGTTTTTATAGCTTCTTGTATATTTCCCTTCTTTAAAGAGATTGTAAGAGGCGTAGTTTATTGACTTTAAAGAAACTCCTAATAAATCTTGATAGAAGAGGTCGGTGTACTTTCCTCGAAGTTTTGTATTGTATTTGGAGTTGTCTATCACCAGTAACGGAAAATCATTTCCGACAGCTATGAAAGCATCAAGATATGTATTTGTTATAATCAAAGCGTCATATCCCTTTGATTTGGCCTCATTTATAAGTATTTTAGGAGATACGCAATTTTCAGATCTACAAAAAGGAACATAATCGTATACAACTACATTTTTCTTTTCGCTAATGTATTGTTTCACTTGTTCCACAGTTATTTTATAGATTTTTGTGTAATCTCGTATATCTGAAATATTGCCTGCGTAGGTTACCACGTTTTCTTTCTCCTGTTTGCTTAACTTATTATAGTCTGTGAATATACCGCCTATACTACAAGAAGTGAGCAGTATGCAGAACGCAATAATTAGAAAGGGGCGTTGATACATTGGTTATCTCAATTAATATTTATGCTTCTTTATCCTTGTTAGAAACTTTTGTTGCCGAGATAAAATAGAGTATCAGAGCAATGTAAGCTACGAGTGCAAGAAGTTCAGAAAGATGGTTCTGCCACCATTCTGTATGGTCAAATTCAACACCAAAGAACTTAAGTAAAGCAGAAACAACACCCATAAGTGCACCACCTGCAATAAAGCCTGATGCTATAAGTGTACCTTTATCGCCACGTAGTTTATTGATTTGCTCATCTTTAGAACGTGTTGTAACATACCAATTCACAGCACCGCCAATGATTAAAGGAATGTTCAGCTGAATAGGAATGAACATACCAAGTGAGAATGCCAATGCAGGTACCTTGCAACGATCTAATATTAAGGCCAAAGCTGCACCTATACCATAAAGAATCCAAGGTGCGCCCTGTCCGCTCATCAATGGTTTAATAACAGCTGCCATTGCGTTTGCTTGTGGTGCTGCCAACTGTCCAGAATCGAAACCATAAGTTTTATCCAAAACTATCATTACTCCTGCTACAGTTGCTGCCGATACTATAGTTCCAAGGAACTTCCAAGTTTCCTGTTTCTTCGGTGTAGTACCAAGCCAATAACCTATCTTTAAGTCAGTAATGAAAGAACCAGCCATTGATAAAGCTGTACATACAACACCACCCATCAGCAATGCTGCCAACATACCAGAATTACCTCTTAGTCCGACTGCTACCATTACTACTGAAGCAAAAATAAGTGTCATCAGTGTCATACCTGATACTGGATTAGAACCTACAATGGCAATAGCATTAGCTGCAACTGTTGTAAAGAGGAAAGCTATTACTGCAACAAGCAAAATACCAACAATGGCATGTAACAAGTTGAATTCCATTACGCCAAAGTAGAAGAATAAGAAGATAATCACTAAAGTGATAATACTGCCAAATGCAATAATCTTAAACGAAATATCGCGTTGTGTTCTGATTACTTCTTCTTGGCTTCCGCCTTTACCTTTCATTTCTCTTGCGGCCAAACCTACAGCACTTTTAATAATGCCCCATGACTTTACAATACCAATAATACCTGACATTGCGATACCACCAATACCAATAGAACGAGCGTAGTTCTTAAAAATCTCTTCCGCAGACATACTTCCTATTGTGGTTACAATACTTGGATCCCATTGATTCATAATAGTATCAGGAAATATAAGTGCCATTCCTGGAACAATCAACCACCATACTGTGAGTGACCCCATACAAATAATGAAAGCATATTTTAGACCAATGATGTAGCCTAAGCCTAAAACAGCTGCACCAGTATTAATTTTGAATACAAGTTTTGCCTTATCAGCAATGGTTTCACCAAAGCTAACCATACGACTTGTAACGGTTTCGTTCCACCAACCGAACGTTGCTACGCAGAAATCATAAAAACCTCCAATAAGTCCAGCAAGTAATAATGGCTTTGCTTGACTGCCACCTTTTTCACCACTTACAAGTACTTGTGTTGTTGCAGTAGCTTCTGGGAACGGGTATTTACCATGCTGTTCTTTAACGAAATACTTACGGAATGGTATTAAGAAAAGGATTCCCAAAATACCTCCTAAGGCAGCTGCAATGAATATTTGGAAGAAACTTGCTTGCAAATTAAGCATATAGATTGCTGGCATAACAAAAATACCACCAGCAACAACAGCACCAGAACATGCTCCAATACTCTGAATGATTACATTTTCACCCAAAGCATTCTTGCGTTTAGTTGCTGATGACATACCAATAGCAATGATGGCAATAGGAATTGCTGCTTCAAATACTTGTCCAACTTTGAGTCCTAAATAGGCAGCAGCTGCAGAAAACAGTACCACCATAACCAAACCCCAAGTTACAGACCATGTGCTTACTTCTGGATAAACCTTGTTCGGGCTCATCACAGGTTGATATTCCTCACCTTCTTTCAGTTCACGGAAGGCGTTCTCAGGAAGTTCAATGTTTTGTTTTTCTTTATTTTCCATATCCTTAGTTATATGTTAATCTCAAGGTAAAGTTATTTTGCAATTTCGCAAACTTAGTTTTACACAATCGCAAAGATAAATAAAAAATGGGAAAAGTTGCATTGAATGTCAATAAAATCGCAATAAATGCTGCGTTGTTTCTTTGTTTTTGTGTTTTTTATGTAAGTTTGCCGTATGAAAGAAATAGAACCTATCGCTTATTTTCGTTCCCCTTTTAAAACGAAGTTCGGTATTCCACGACAAAGTGGATTGGTTGATGAACTACGTGGAAGTATTGTGTTTGAATCGAAATTTAGTAACGAAGATGCTTTACGCGGTTTGGAAGGATTTGATTATATATGGCTAATATGGGGATTTTCTGCGAATGAACTTGTTAATAGAACATGGAAAGACGGAGATAATCTTACTGTGCGTCCCCCACGTTTAGGTGGAAACAAAAGAGTAGGGGTCTTTGCTTCTCGTTCTCCTTTTCGTCCTAATGGATTAGGTTTATCGTCTGTGCGAATAGTATCTATTGGTAAAGGAGTTATAGAAGTATCGGGTGCTGACTTAATGGATGGTACGCCTATCTATGATGTTAAGCCTTATTTACCATACGTAGATGCACATACTAAAGTCCGTAGCGGCTTTACCGATAATAATAATTGGCACCCATTGGAAGTAGATTTTCCTGATAATATAGATAATTTCTTCGATGAAGAAGAGGTGAAAGCCTTATCGAAAGTTCTTCAGCAAGACCCACGTCCACATTATCAGAAAGATGCTAATCGTGTTTACGGAATGATATTTGCAAACAAAGACGTCCGTTTTCGGGTGGAAAACAGACGCTGTATAGTTGTTGAAATAGTTTCTTAAAATTCTATTTGCTTTTTTGCGTAGTTCTTATATCATCTTACTTCAATTTTTTCTACGCGTGGTTTCGATACCGTTGGAGCAATAGATGTAATGGAAGGAGCCACATTGCTGCCGTCTGGATTAGATGGAACGGTTACTGGAACAGTTTCTTCACTCGACTTTTTCTTTTCGCTCGAACTACTACGCTTGCTTCTTTTTCCTCGAATACTATTTAAAACCTTCTCTGCTTGCTTTGCTTCTTCTTCGGCTAACGAGTCTTTTGAAAGTGCATCTTGTGCAATAGTATCAAGTTTGATAGCGTTCTTTTCTGCTAAGTTAGAATCTGGCTCTATTGATGTAAGCGTATATTTTGGGTCGTTTTTATGGTTGAAATAATAGAAAAAGCCATAGCCAACCAACATGATGGTACCTATAATGATGAATATAACCAACCCACGACCAATGGTAGGTTTGTTATTCTTGTTATGTAAAGGTGCACCGCAATTAGGGCATTGCTGCTCGTTCTTGTTTACTTCTGTGTTGCAATTCTTACATCTCATATTGCTTTTATTCTTTTATCTGTTCTTTTTTGTTCTTCTAAAAAGTACGTTTTCTTGTTATGGCATTGCCTTAATTTGTTCAGTCTTGCTCATTTATCAATATGAAAACAATCGCAAAGGTACGTTAATTCGTACATTAATCAAAATAAAATGGCAGTTTTTAAAGATTAAATAGAGGAAGACTATTATATGTTTCTTATTCACTCTCTTGATAAGATACTAACGTGTGTTTAATAAGGGAGTGCGAATTGAATTTGAAAAATTGGAAAAAGGAGTTAGACAGGAAGTATATCCCCTCTAACTCCTAATCCTTTTTTATTAGTTATGGAATACTAATCCATCACCGAAATCGTCAATAATGACAGGTTTTTCTCTACTAACAGTCTCGGCAAGTATAGCCTTACTGAGATCGTTTAGCACATAACGCTGAATAGCTCTCTTGACAGGTCGTGCGCCAAACTCAGGGTCATAGCCCACTTCAGCAAGATAATTGATAGCACTTTCTGTCCATTTCAAATTGAATCCTTGTGGTTCGAGCATCGTCTTTACGCGTTCGAGCTGTAAGGTTACAATCTCAGAAATTTCGCTTTTCGTGAGTGGAAGGAACATAATCGTTTCGTCGATACGGTTTAAGAACTCTGGACGAATGTTCTGTTTCAGCATTTCCATCACGATGTCGCGTGCGTTTTCGATAACCTCTTCTCTGTTTCCTTCTGTGAGATTTGCAAACTCTTGCTGGATATATTGCGATCCAAGGTTCGATGTCATAATGATAATGGTGTTCTTAAAGTTCACCACACGCCCTTTATTATCTGTTAGATGTCCATCGTCAAGCACTTGTAACAAAATGTTGAATACGTCTGGATGCGCCTTTTCTATCTCATCGAAGAGTACAACAGAGTATGGTTTACGTCGAACAGCCTCAGTAAGTTGTCCTCCTTCATCGTATCCTACGTATCCTGGAGGTGCACCGATAAGACGAGAAACACTGAACTTTTCTTGATATTCACTCATATCAATGCGTGTCATCATCGTTTCATCGTTGAACAAATATTCAGCCAATGCCTTTGCTAATTCAGTCTTACCAGTACCCGTTGTACCAAGGAAGATGAAAGAAGCTATAGGCTTTTTGGGATCTTGCAAACCAGCACGAGAGCGTCGCACAGCATTTGCTACTGCAGCAATAGCCTCGTTTTGTCCGATGACACGCTTGTGCAATTCTTCTTCAAGATGGAGTAACTTATCACGTTCGCTTTGTAACATTCTAGTAACAGGAATACCTGTCCATCGACTTACCACTTCTGCAATATCCTCAGATGTTACCTCCTCTCTAATCATTGCCTCGCTACCTTGCGTAGACTGTAATTGTTGCTGTATGCTCTTAATGTCATCTTCCAATGCTTTTAAGCGAGAATAGCGTATCTCTGCAACACGTTCGTAATTGCCTTCGCGCTCTGCTCTGTCTGCTTCAAACTTTAAATGTTCAATCTCCTCCTTGTCTTGTTGAATCTTGTTCACTAAGTTTTTCTCGCTTTCCCATTTTGCTTTAAAACTTGTTTCCTGCTCTTTCAGTTCAGCAATCTCCTTATCTAACAAAGCAATCTTATCGGTATCGTTTTCACGTTTAATGGCTTCGCGTTCTATTTCAAGCTGTTTCAGACGGCGAGTAATCTCATCTAACTCCTCAGGAACAGAGTCTCGCTCCATACGAAGCTTTGCTGCGGCTTCGTCCATCAGGTCTATTGCTTTGTCAGGAAGGAATCTATCAGATATATAGCGCTCCGAAAGTTGTACGGCAGCGATACAAGCATCGTCTTGAATGCGCACCTTATGGTGGTTTTCGTAACGTTCTTTCAAACCTCTAAGTATTGAAATAGCGTCCAATTCATCAGGTTCTTCCACCATAACAGTTTGGAAACGACGTTCAAGTGCTTTATCTTTCTCGAAGTACTTTTGGTATTCGTTGAGTGTTGTTGCACCAATAGCACGCAATTCTCCTCGTGCAAGAGCAGGTTTCAGTATGTTGGCAGCGTCCATTGCTCCCTCTCCGCCACCAGCTCCGACGAGCGTATGGATTTCGTCAATGAAAAGAATGATATTGCCTTCAGCATTTGTTACCTCCTTAATAACACCTTTCAGTCGTTCCTCAAATTCGCCTTTATACTTTGCTCCTGCTACTAACGCACCCATATCAAGCGAGTATAGTTGCTTATCTTTTAAGTTTTCGGGTACGTCGCCACGGACAATACGTCCTGCTAACCCCTCTACAATGGCGGTTTTACCAGTACCTGGCTCACCAATAAGTATTGGATTGTTCTTTGTTCTTCGTGAAAGAATTTGCAATACACGGCGTATTTCATCGTCTCGGCCTATTACTGGGTCAAGTTTACCAGCTCGTGCATCTTCCACTAAGTTACGTGCGTACTTTGATAGTGCTTGATAGTTGTCGTCACCGCTTTCCGTTTGCACTTTTGAACCTTGTCTAAGGTCTTTGATAGCAGCCCTCATGGTTTCTTCTGTACAACCAGCATCCTTCAAAATACGGCTTGCTGTGGAATTCACTGCTAAGAGGGCGAGCAACAAAGGTTCTATGCTTACAAACTCATCGCCCATTTTTTGCGATTCGTCCATTGTAGTTTGCATCACTTTATTTGCATCAGGAGAAAGATAAGGTTCGCCTCCTGAAACCTTTGGCAAGCGAGTAATCTCGCTTTGAACGGCATTTTCTACAATCTGAAGATTGATGCCTAACTTATTGAAAAGATAGTTTACTACATCTTTTCCCTTCTCCATTACACCTTCAAGAATGTGTAATGGCTCAATTACTTGTTGCCCATTACGACTCGCCAAACCTACTGCGGTTTGGATAGCCTCTTGTGCTTTAATTGTAAATTTGTCTAATGTCATAGTTCGTTCCTTTTATTTAATTATTCTGTTTTGTAATAATCAAACTCTATTCCCAAGTATTCAAAACTGACAAAATAGTTAAAATTCTGACATTTTGTCGCTTTTTATATTCTTTCTTTGGGCTTTTGAAATATTATTTGTAGCTTTACAATCGAAAGGAAGTTACCTTCCTGTTTAATCACAAAGCTTTTAATGGCATTATATTTATGAATAAAGGAAAATCAACTTGTAAGGTTTTGAAAGCTATTCGACAAAAGATAGCCGATGTAAATGGTATCAGTTACTCTCCAAATGAGTGTCATTACGAAGGAGAATGTAAGGGAACGTGTCCCCAATGCGAGGCTGAAGTACGTTATTTAGAGGACGAACTCAAACGAAAGGGACGCAATGGCTTCGCTATAAAGGTTGGTGGCATTGCGGCAGGCTTGTGCGCAATGGTTGTTCCTGCGCAAGTTGAGGCACAGAACATAAATAAAGACAGCCTGAAAACTTCCGTTCCGCAGGTTAATGCCTTAGATAGCGTTGCCGTGAAAGACCTTTCAGACGGAGCAGGAGATGCGATTGTGGTGCGTGGTTGCTTGATTTCCAACGAAGACAAAGAACCACTGATAGGAGCTTCGATAATAGTTTTGGGAACGAAGAAGGGGCTTGTAACTGACTTAGATGGTAATTTTGCTGTAAAAGTCCCCCAAGATGCGAGCTTGGAAATATCCTATATCGGCTTGAAAAGCAAGGTTGTCAAGGCAAAAGACTTGTTGGATAGGAAGAACAGAACCATTGTTTTAGAACCTGACGAACAAGTTTTATTGGGCGAAGATGTACTGTCAGGCGTAGTCGTAACACGCAATGGCGACGATGTTTACAACCGAACGACACCTAAATACAAGTCGCACAAGAAGAAATGCAAGAAGTAAAGGCACCCATAATCGGCATTAATCGCCACCGACTGACTACTGATGGCGAGGGCGTAACTACTCTTGTGGCTTTTCACGGCTGTCCGTTGCATTGCAAGTATTGTCTGAATCCGCAATGTTTCTCGCCCGATGGTGTGTTGAGAACCATTACGCCGAGCGAGCTTTACAGCGAGGTGGAGATAGACGACCTTTATTTTATGGCAACAGGTGGAGGCATTTGCTTTGGCGGAGGCGAGCCTTTGTTGCGTAGTAAATTCATTGTTGAGTTTGCAAAAATAATGAATCCTGAGTGGAATATTGTATTGGAAACATCGTTGAATGTACCTTTAGAGCAGCTGAAAATAGTTGCACCGCTTGTCAATGAGTTTGTTGTTGATGTAAAAGATATGGACGAACCAATCTATAAAGCCTACACTATGCAAAACAATAATATGGTTGTGAGCAACTTAAAGTGGCTTGCTGAAAATAGATATACAGATAAAACAATAGTCCGTTTGCCGCTAATACCTTATTACAATACTGATACAACACAAGAAAAAAGCAGAAAACAATTAGAAAGAATGGGCTTTTATCGCTTCGATATATTTGAGTATATCGTAAAATAGGTATAAAATACAAACTTAGAAGTCGATGAGCTTGTATGAATAATCTTCTCTTACTACTCGCTAAAATAGTTATTAAATATTACGAAATATAACTAGAAACATTCTTTAATTGCACAAATCATTTAATCATAAAATCATTTTAATTTGTAAAGAAAAGTACAAGCGAAAATCAATATATATTGTATTACGTTGTAATAGCGGTTGTTTTGCAATGCAAAACAGGCTCTTTTACCGCGCAAAACAGGCACTATTGGAGCGTAAAACAATAGGTGTTGTAATGTGTTGTAAACGAGAATGTTATGTAAGATAGATGTTTGTATAAAATCTTTACATAATTATTATCAGTTATTGTTCTTTTTCTATCTCACTTTAATACATACTTCTCCATAATATTCATTTGCCTTGTTGCGCAGCAAAAAGCCATATACAGCAGTCTGTTTGCGGACAGAAAGATTATGGTATAGGTCGGTTTGGTTTTCAATATATCCTCTTTCGGTGTGTTGGAGGTCGTAAATGCAGATGCGCCCAGCATGCTGTGGAGCTACTTTCGCATAGCCAACAAATAGTCCTGCCTTATCTTCTTTTACTGCATTAGCTACATCTAAATGGTAATATAGGTAGCCAGCACGGCACAAAAGTTCTCCATTGGAGTAGAAATCCTTAACTTCGTCCAGACTTAAAGCTTTATATGGCAAAGGCTCAACGTATTTCTGTGGTTTGCTAAATGCTACTTTTGTTTGCTTTGCCAGCCATATAATGCAGAGTACTGTAAGCAAAATGAGGGCAATATTTGTGAGTGTCATTTTTCGAAAGTGTTTGTTTGGCATGGAAAAATTGCCGTATTGGGTAAATTATTTCTGTCTACAAAGATATAGAAAAACTATTAAAAATATCGTTCAATTAAATAAAAAGTACAGCTTCTTTAATTGTTTATGATATAAAAGACGTATCTTTGTACCATTTAAGGATTTGCTCTTTGTTGATAGGAATTTCATAAATGGCGTTCCTACGTATGGAGAAAGGAGCGATATAATGGGCATTATAGAGAGAGTAGGGGCATGAATAGCCAGATTTCTAATTATCTAAAACAAGTGCTCGCAAATATTTTTAGTTATTTCTAAAATAGAGAAGGTTATGAGAAAACTATTAACTGTACTTATATTATTATTTGTGGTGTCATTCAATCTGTCTGCACAGAGCTATGGCGAATTGTGGAAACAAGTAGACGTAGCACGGGGAAAAGACTTGCCCAAGACACAATTGACTGTTTTAAAGAAGATTGTTGGCAAGGCGCAAAGAGAGAAATCGTACGGTAACTTGTTGGCAGCTGAGTTGCTAACCTCAAGTTTGCAGACACAAATCTCGCCCGATTCGGTTGATACGGAAAAGGCTCGCCTGAAGGAGCTCTGTGATAAAACAGAGAAAACCGACAAGATACTGCACGCCGTTTACTGCTGTGCATTAGGCAAACTCTTCGATAGTGACGATGCAGAAGATAATTCGAGCACCACTTATTTCGATAAAGCAATGGCTAATCCAGCCTTGTTGGCAGACGTACAATATAGTAAATATGCCCCATTGATAAAAGGTGGAAAGAACGATGCCATATTTAAGAACGACCTTCTACACGTTATTGCGTTCGAATCTGGACAATATAATAAGGCGGATAAATATTATACGTCTGTCGGCAACCGCGAAGCAGCGTGTTACAGTGCTTATCTGAATGTGAAAGACACTAACGACAAGGCAGCCTTAGACTCGCTTATAGCGCGTTACGGCGATTTACCTGTATGTGGGAGTGTGGCTGTAGCGAAGTATAGGTATTTGGTTAATGCTGAGGATATTAGTGCAAAGCAGCGCATCGAATATATAGACGATGCCGTGAAACGTTGGGGAACATGGGAAGAATTAAACTATCTGCGCAACGAACATGAACGCCTCACTGCGCCAATGTTTAAGATGTGGACTGAAAATAATGTAGGTATACCTCATAAAGAACAGACTATAGAAAACATTAAAGTAAGGAATATCAACGACTTGACGTTGAAAATAACACGCACAACACTGACGGGCGATAACAAATTAGCCCCTATCTATCACCCAGATTTAGCAAAGATAAAAGCAAAACTACAGCCTGCTACCACGAAAATTGTCAAGCGTAATTATCCATCGTATGCTCCTTACGAGGAAATTGAGGACTCACTACAACTTCCAAGCTTAGAGGAGGGTGTTTATTTGTTGGAACTGACCTCATCAAACAAGCGATTGGCTCCACAATATGAGCTGTATTATGTTACCAACCTATATCTAATTGCAGAAAAACAGCCAAATTCTAAGGTACGATATGTCGTGGTTAATTCAACAACAGGACAACCTGTGCCGAATGCAAAGATAAAACTAACAATAGAAGGTCCCTACGGCAAGCCAGCCACTGTAAAATTTGTTGAGACCAATGCACACGGAGAAGCTTACTACAGTTATTCCAAAGGTGTTCCAGACGAGGTGTATGTGTCTACAAATACCGACAAAGCATGCCCTAGCTCTAGTCTTAGAACAAACTATGAATATGAGGTTACAACTCCGTATGAAGAGATTTACGACCTATTTACCGATAGAGAAATTTATCGTCCTGGACAAACTGTGCATGCTTCGGTCGTTGTTTATAGTCAAGATAATAAGACTTTGAAGAGTAAAGCGCTTGCAAATAAAAGTGTAAGTATAATATTAAGAGACGCAAACGATGAAGATATAACTTCAAAAGAGGTTGTTACAGATGAGTTTGGCACTGCTTCTGCTGATTTCGAACTACCTAAAAACTTACTTACAGGCGACTTCGCTATCTATGCAAATAGTGATAGAAGTGGCTTTGTGAACTTTAAAGTAGAAGAATATAAGCGTCCTACATTCACGGTAGATGTAGACGAATATAAAGAAAAATACGCTATTGGCGATACCATAAAACTGAAAGGGCATGCAAAAACTTATTCAGGTATGCCTGTTCAAGGTGCAAATGTTCTGTACACTGTCAATCGTCGTGCCGCATTATGGTGTTGGTATGATACAGAAAACGAGGATTTGGTTTACGAAGGTAAAGCCGTAACCGACGAAAAGGGCGACTTCGAAATCACATTACCCTTTATATTCCCTGACGAAAAGAATAGTAAGAAATCTGGAAGACATAGCAATTGGCAGTCAGCAAGGTTTTACAGCTTCGATGTAGATGCCGATGTTACCGACCTTGCAGGCGAGACCCGCTCTGCAAGTACATCGCTACCATTAGGTACAAAGCCCGCAATGCTAACAAGCGATATGCCCGACAAAGTGCTGAAAGATAGTTTACGCCAGATTAAGTTCTCTTATTTGAATGCTGCAGGTATGGCTATTGACGGAAACGTGCGCTATGCTATAGCATCTTATAAGGATAAAACTCCATCGTTTAGCAAGTATACAACAGTAGAAGCCAATAAGGTTGTAGACCTGAAACCGTTGCAGTCAGGTCGATATTTGTTGCAAGCTATTTGCGAAAACGATACATTAGAGCAAGAATTTGTTGTGTTCTCAATGGACGACAAGCGTCCTGTGGTGGAGACACACGATTGGTTCTATATAAGCGGAAACGAGTTCCCAAGTGATGGAAAGCCTGTTTATGTGCAGTTTGGAGCCACCGATGCCGACCAACACATTGTTTATTCCATCTTCTCTGGTGATAAAGTGATCGACAGCGGGGCTATTAATCAAAGCAATAGTCTTACCACTTGGAAGCTAACATATAAGGAAGCGTATGGCGATGGCATTGTTTTGAATCTTGCATGGGTAAAGAATGGCAATCTGTACACGCATAATGAGAACATCGGACGCCCTATGCCCGACAGACATCTGAACGTGAAATGGACTACCTTCCGTAACCTTTTGCTACCTGGACAGAAGGAAGAATGGACACTTAATGTATGCTATCCCGATGGAAAACCAGCAAAGGCGCAGCTCATGGCAACGCTTTACGACAAGAGTCTTGACCAAATTGCAGAGCACTCGTGGGACTTTTCTTCTTCATACACTAATAATCTTCCAGCCTATATAGAGTGGAGTAGCTTCAATTTCCCAACTTTAAGCTTCTATAAAGTAGCAAACTACAAGTCGTTAACTGAATCTTCATTATCTCTTGCAAGATTCGATGCACGCTTCGTGAATGACTTTAGTTATAATCAAGTATTTATTCGAGGAACCCGTTTCACAGCGGCAACAAAGGAATTTGCAAAGATGGAGCCTATGAAACTAAATGAAGTGCTACAAGGAAAGGCTCCTGGGATAAAGGCTGAAAGGGGAACTGTTAAGTTCACTGCACCCGTTATAAAAGAGGATAGCGATGTTCGTGAGGAGGCTGATGTAGACTATGCAGTTGCCGACTCTGATTCTATTGTTGTAAAAAGAGGTACTAATAATGTACAGTTGCGCGAAAATCTGAATGAGACAGCATTCTTTTATCCACGTCTGAACACCGATGCCAACGGCAATGTAAGCATTAAATTCACGCTGCCAGAGAGCCTTACCACTTGGCGTTTTATCGGTCTTGCACACGACAAGGATATAAATTATGGTATGCTAACCGACGAAGTGGTTGCCAAAAAGACGGTAATGGTACAGCCCAATATGCCTCGCTTTGTTCGTATGGGCGACGAAGCAATGCTATCGACACGTATTTTAAATTCGTCAGACAAGGCTGTCAATGGCAAGGCAACTATGGAAATACTCGATGCTGAAACCGAAAAGGTGCTCTACACTGATAGCAAGGACTACGCTTTAGAGGCGAACGGAACAACAACGGCAACGTTCTCGTTGGCAAGTTTGCTGTCGGAAGAAGGCACAAACAAACTCTCTATTGCCGACCAAAGTATGCTTATCGTGCGCATTATAGCCAGTGGCGACGACTATTCGGACGGAGAACAGCAATATTTGGCAGTGCTTCCAAATCGCGAATACGTGGTTAATACCTATCCGTTTACGCAAAACAAGGCGGGAGAGAAGAGCATTGACCTTACAAAACTGTTCCCAGCAAACACCACAGACCAGCGATTGACGGTTGAATATACCAATAATCCAAACTGGTTGATGGTACAAGCCTTGCCGTTTGTGGCTGATGCGAACGAGCATAACGCCATTAGCTTGGTGTCAGCCTACTATGCCAACAGCTTGGCAAGTAAGATTTTGAAGACGTCGCCTAAGATACGACAGACCATTGAAAGCTGGAGAAGCGAACAAGGAAGCGAGACTTCGATGATGTCGGCGTTGGAAAAGAACCAAGACCTAAAGGAGTTTGCCCTTAAAGAAACGCCTTGGGTAATGGAAGCAAAGAACGAAAGCGAACAGAAACAAATGCTTGTGCGTTTCTTCGACGACAATCAGATAAAATACAACCTGTCGTCTACCATCGAAGCACTAAGTCAATTGCAAAATCCTGATGGTTCTTTCTCTTGGTGGGAGAATATGCCGGGTAGCTTCTACATGACGATTGAAGTGGTGAAAACCCTGACCCGCTTGAACGTGTTGATGGGCGAAAAAGATGAGAAAACCGAAGATATGCTACGTTTTGCATTTGCTTTCTTAGACAAAGAAGTGGCTGAACGTGTTGTAGAGATGAAGCGTCTGCAACGCAAAGGATATAAGAACATCTGCCCATCTGATGCGCTTTGCGACTATTTGTACAGCAATGCATTGGCAAAACGCAAAACAACAGCTGATATAACCTACCTTATCGACCTGTTATCAAAGAAACCTGTCGATTTAACAATATATGGCAAAGCAAACACAGCGGTTATCTTGCAGCAGTATAAGCAAGTTCAGAAAGCAAAAGAATATCTGCAAAGCATCAAGGAATATACTGTTTACAAGGAAGAAATGGGCAGATATTTCGATACAAAGAAAGCTTATTATAGTTGGTTCGACTATAAAATACCAACGCAAGTAGCTGCGATAGAATCATTTAAGACGATTGCTCCGACCGACAAACAAACGATTGAAGACTTGCAACGTTGGCTTTTGCAGTCGAAACGCACGCAGGCTTGGGATACGCCAGTAAACTCTGTAAATGCTATTTGGGCATTTATGAACAACGGACAGTGGACGATGGACAATGGCGAAGCGAGTGTTTTGAAACTTGACGGAAAGGTTATGGAACTTCCAAAGGCTACTGCAGGCTTGGGATATGTGAAAGTAACACAGCCAGTGGCAGTTAATTCACGTAACGAAAGCGAAGGCAAGCAAGTTGCAAACACGTTTACCGTAGAGAAAACAAGCAGCGGAACAAGCTGGGGAGCTGTTTATGCGCAATTCTTCCAACCTATTACTGAGATAAAAGCAAGTAATGCAGGACTTACCATAAAGCGTGAATTGTTCGTGCGAAACATCTATGGCAATCCTAAAGATTTTGTTCAGGCAAAGGCTGGCGATAAGGTTGTGGTGCGCATAACCATTGTAGCAGATCGCGATTATGACTTTGTTCAGGTTTCCGATAAACGTCCTGCGTGTCTTGAACCCGTATCGCAAATTAGCGGATATCAATATGGTGGCTACTACATAGCACCAAAAGATTACTGCACAAACTATTATTTCGATATGATGGCAAAGGGAACTCACGTTGTGGAAACAGAGTATTTTGTAGACCGTGAGGGCGTTTATCTGTCGGGAACGTGCACCGCACAATGCGCTTATGCGCCTGAATACACCGGTCGCGAAGGAGCAATTAAAGTAAAAGTGAATAGCAACAATGCTTCAAATTGAAATAGATGAAGGCAGCGGCTTCTGCTTTGGTGTTACGACAGCCATTAAAAAAGCCGAAGAGGAATTAGAAAAAGGAAGGCAGTTGTATTGCCTTGGCGATATAGTACATAATAGTATGGAGGTGGAAAGGCTTGCAAAACGTGGGCTGATAACCATTAATCATGACCAGTTGCGTGAACTTCACGATGCAACTGTATTGCTTCGAGCTCATGGAGAACCTCCTGAGACCTATGAATTGGCACGAAAGAATAACATAGAAATTATTGATGCCACATGTCCTGTTGTGTTGGCATTGCAGCGTCGCATAAAAAACCAATACGAAAAGAATGGTAATACGATAGTAGACAAACTTGAGAAGGTTGATTTGAAAGCAGAATTAAAAGATAAGAAGAAAGCTTCTGCATCGCAAATCGTAATTTTTGGCAAATTAGGCCATGCCGAAGTATTGGGTTTGGTGGGACAAACACATAGTAATGCAATTGTGATAGAGAAGTTCGAAGATGTGCATCAACTTGATTTTAATCGTGATATATATCTTTATTCTCAAACAACAAAGAGTTTGAATGAATTCCATCGCATCATTGAATACATTCAAGGACATATTTCCGTAAGTGCTCAGTTCCGTAGTTTCGATACTATTTGTCGACAAGTAGCTAATCGCATGCCAAACATTTCGTTGTTTGCTGCAAAACACGACCTCATTCTATTTGTTGCAGGACGCAAAAGTTCTAACGGAAAAGTTCTGTTTCACGAATGCTTAAGTGTAAATCCCAACTCACATCAAGTAGAAAGTGCTGATGAAATAGATATGGAATGGTTTAAGAATGTACAAACTGTAGGTATTTGTGGCGCAACCAGTACTCCTAAATGGCTAATGGAAGAGTGTCGCGATGAGATACTTCGTAGAACAGCTAATGCTTAGAGCTTAAACCATTTAATATATCACTCCTTTTTTGTACTTTAAAAGAAGACTTCATGAGGGTGTGTCAAAATTGATACATCCTCTTTTTATTCTTCCTTTACCTTGTCT